>JBMTAX010000023.1:0-15041 GCA_049429145.1 Myxococcota bacterium | reverse complement strand
GGGCCGTACCCGAGATTCCCTGACACGTTGCCTCGCCCCACCGCCGAAAGGGGCGCGGGCGAGACCAGGGAGGTTTTCGATGACGCGAAGCGGGTCACCGAAGGTACCCGGGACTTTGCGGACCTCCTCGCGGGTGAGAGAGACCTTCGCCACTTCTTTCTTGGCGCGTCTTTCGCGGATCACGGTTTCGAAGGTGTTGGTCTCACTCGGGGTCAGATACACGACGAGCTCGGTGCGCTCTTTGGGGCGCACGGTCTCCTCGACGAACTGAGGGTCATAGCCCGTGTCGGCGAAGCTCACATACCACGCGCCCGGGGCGAGACCCCTGAACTCGAAGCGGCCCTCCTCGTCGGTGGTCGTCGTCAGGGGCGGCTGCGCGCGGGTCTCGGGGTCGTTGCCCTCGGCGGTGACCTCGACTCCTTCGAGTGGCGCCTTCGTCGCTGCCTCGCGCACGATACCGACGAGGTTGCGCGGGCCGCGGGGTAGCCCTGCGACCGCTTCCTCCTCGTCGTCGAAGAACTCGTCGTCCCCTGAGGCGTCCTCCGATGGTACTTCGACCACCTGCTCTTCGATAGCGAAGACGGTGCGGTACTCGATGGCCACCGGTGCGGGGCGCTCATCCACCTCGGCCGGGCTGAAGACGAAGCGGGAGGCGGCCCCCATTGCGGCCCAGTCTAGCTCTGGGCCCGCGCTACCCACGACGTCAAGGCGCGCAACCTGTCCGGTGGCGTCGAGGGTGATGCGCAGCACCACCTCCCCTTCGACGCCAGCGACGCGCGCAGCCTCGGGATAAAGAGGGTCTTGCCCAGTGAGTAGTACCGGCGGCTTGGTGAGCCGCGGCGCCGCGCGCGGGGTCTCCGTCGTCTCGTCTTCTTCGAACTGGGTCGGCTGTTGCTCGAGCTGCGCACGACTTGGGGCGCAGAGAAGCGCAAAGAGAGCGAGCCAGGAGGGCCATCGCAGCGAAACCATTTTTATCTCTGTCCTGCGGGGAAGAGCGTGATGGGGATGTCGAGCCGCTGGTAGGCGGCAGCGTCAAACTCTTCACAGCCTATTGCGATGACGCTGCCTTGCGCAGCCTGCAGTGGGTCGAGGGAAACATCGGCCTGCAGCTGCTCGCGACTGTGAAGAGACCCAAGCAGAACGACGCTGTGTGGGGTGTCCGGGTCGATCTGGCCGAAAGTGTGCTCGGACAGCAGCGCTTCGCCCTCTACCCCGAGCACCTGCAGCGCCAGCGGACCTCGCTGCCGGAGGGCTGACGGCCCTTCTTCGACGAGAGCTTCGCAGGGATGTTCCCCGTCCCCATTGCCGAAAAGCACGACGAGAAAGCTCGCAATGGGCGCGAGCAGTCCCGGTGAGGTGACCGCGAGTCGGGCTTGCCCCACGGGCAGAACCACCCCGGGAGATGCCTCTGCGCAGGAGACGAGTGCCAGAAGTCCGAGACACAGCGACAGAACTCTCGTCATGGCTGCGCTCCGAGGGCACCGTCGACGGTGACCCGTACCACGGCAGCCGGCGCACCTGCGGGCGTCTCGCCACAGCTCCCGAGGGTGCAATACAGCGCGACCCCGCCGGCAGCCGCAGCCATCACCACGACGCCACCGGCGATGGCCAAGCTCCGCCATAACCACATCGACGATGTGGGAGGCGCTCGGGTGACGCGCACCGCCTCGAACGGAGGTGACAAAGGCAACTCCGTCCCGGAGGGAGCGAGGAGCGCCACCCGGTACAGTAGGGCCCTCGTGCCATCGGCCTCGACGGTGAAGTGCTCTGCTACGACATCAGCGACGAGCCGCGAGCCGCCTGGCTCCCCGGTCTCTTCCGTTCGCAGCGGAACGCGGGTGCTCGCTGCCTCTGTCACGGCCGCGCCAAGTACGAGTTCCGCCCTCGCCACGCGGCGAAGCGGGTCGCTGAGGGTGAACGCGAGTCGGAGAGGTTCGTCATCGTCGGCGTCTGCGGGTTCCTGAGGAGAGATGGCGGTGAGCTGCAGTGCGCCCTCTCGCTCGATGCGCTGAAGGGCGAGCAAAAACGCGTCGCGGAAGCGGGGGCTCACGTCCTCATCGGGCCGGTAGCTGGGCTCCAGGACAAGCGCCCGCATGAACCAGTCTTGCGCAGTGTCCTCGTCACCGAGGGCGACATGGGCGAAGGCCAATAGTCGAGCCACCTCGGTGCGCTCTGCTGCGGACAAGGAAGTGTCGGCCATGGCGAGCGCACAACTCGAGACCACGCCGGTATAGTCGAAGTCGGCCTCGAGGGACCGACAGCGTTCGACCGCAGGGTGGGTCGCCACGAGCACGCCCCAGACAAACATCGCGGTGCCCAGGGCGACGTTCATCGGCAGACCCCAATCCGCACGCCCGACGTCATCACCTCAGCGCCCGAGTCATCGAGCAGAGGTTCACAAACAGCACCCGTCGTGTCGCACTCAACCAGTCCAGGCAGACACGGCACCGCACCTGCGCTCGACGACGACGGGCCGTCACGCAGCGCCGCGACGTGGCACATCGCCGACGCCGCAATCCCTCCGTCAGCGGCGCTGCTGTCGACCGAGAAGTCGCACCCCTCGAGCAAGAGGGCTCCAGGCCCCGGCGCGTACAGCCCTTCTGCACACGCGCCTACGCCGCTCGTGTTCTCGGTGCGGGCCGGCACCACTGCCGCTTCCGTCGCTACCATCGGCGAGAGCTGCAGGGCTTGCGCCTCGAAGACACCACTCTCTGCTTCGATCGTGACGGCACAGCCGTCGGAAGAGAGTGCTGCGATGCCTTCGTCCTCCGTCGCCAGGGCGACTCCCCCTGTCTCTCCCGTGCAGTAGGCGACGTAGCGCAGGCTCGTCCCCACTGCGAAGGTGAGGCATGTCGGCGCGAAGTGACACGCCTGCGCCAAGCAACGTCGCCCACCCGAACAGTCGGCGTCGCTCTCGCATGCCTCTGTCACCCGGGGCGCGAGGGGTTCACAGCGTCGGGTCTCGACGTCACACCGCTGCAGGCCGGTATCTGAGGGGCAGTCAGCATCGAAGCGGCAATCGCCGCAGCTCCCCATGAGCGAGATGGCACCGAGAAGTGCGCTCCACAATGCAAGGCGAGAGGCCCCTTCACACATAGCCCCCCCGTACCACATCGCTGTCGCGTCTGGGGAGGAAGTCGCGACCCTGTCTCCAGTACCCTTGCGCGCTCGGGGCGTACTTAGGGCCTGCAACTGGCCACGGGGGCCCTTCTTCTGCCATTCTCTGACGGAGGGGGCAGGGAGTCCCCCCTCGACGCTGCCGGCGCGCAGGATGGCGCACGGCAAGGAGAAGCGCCCGACGATGGTGGAACGCCTCGGGGACTACGAGCTGATCCGCAAGGTCGCCGCTGGCGGCATGGCGGAGATCCATCTGGCACGCACCGAGAGCGTGTCCGGCGTGTCTCGCGACGTGATCGTCAAGCGCATGCTTCCCGAGCTCGCGTTCCGCACCGACTTCGTCCAGATGTTCCTCGACGAAGCGCGACTCGCCGCAACCTTCGCGCACCCGAATCTCGTGCAGGTGTTCCACCTCGGGCAGGAGGGGGAAAGTTACTACATCGCGATGGAGCTGGTGGATGGGCCGCATCTCGGGGCGCTCTTCGCGCACTCGTTGCGGCTCGAGGTTCCCCTCGACATCGAGCTCTGCGCACACATCGTCGCTCGTGCCGCCGACGGCTTGCACTACGCGCACGAGCAGCGCGACCCCGCCACCGGGTTGCCGCTGCACATCGTTCATCGCGACATCAGCCCGCAGAACGTGCTGGTGTCTCGTCACGGCGACGTGAAGGTCTCCGACTTCGGTGTCGCAAAAGCCGAGAACCAGAGCACCAAGACCCGTACCGGTATCGTCAAAGGGAAGGTCTCCTACCTGTCGCCGGAGCAGTGTCTTGGCGACCCCGTCGATCGTCGCACCGACATTTTCGCCCTCGGAATCGTATTCTATGAGCTGTTGGTGCGGCGCCGCCTCTTCCGGGACCGCAGCGACCTCGTCACGATGCAGCGCATCACCACAGAGGACCTCGCCCCACCGTCGGCCAAGAACCCAGACGTAGACCAAGCCCTCGACGAGATCGCCTTGCGAGCGTTGGCGAAGCACCCCGACGATCGCTTCCCGACCGCAGCCGCGTTCTCCGAAGCCATCGACAGCTGGCTTGCTCGTCGAGGGATAGCCGACGCTCCCCAGCGGCTCCAGCGATGGATGGCTTCCTATGGGCAAGCCCTCGGCCCGGGGTCGAGCTCGCCGCTGGGCACCGGCTCTTCGAGTCAAGGAACGCGGGACGTCGATGAAGGCGATGCAGAGCCCACCGTGTCGACGCTGGCGCAACTCCCCTCTCTGCCGACGTCCGCAGGAGATAGCCATGACGAGGTTGCGCCCACCCAGGTTGTCTCTCCGACCGCCGTCATCCACGCCGTCGAACCGCCCAACATCGCGCCGCAAGAGGCTCGGCCGCCCGTGGCACGCCCGTGGACTGGCGCCGCGAAGGTCGCCGTCGCGGGCTTGTTCGCCCTCGTCAGCGGTATCGGAGTGTGGTTGCTGCTCGGCGACAAGTCTCCTGCAAGAGAGACCGAGCAAAGCGCACCTGAGATCGCTGACGTCGATGTACGCCGCGAAACGCCGAAGTCCGCGGATGCAGGCGCACTCCGTGTGACGACGACGCCTTCTGGCATTCCGGTTTATATCGACGCTCAGGCCGTAGGGCTGTCTCCGGTGACCGTGGCTCGGGCCGTCGGGATGGCGGAGGAGGTGGAGATCCGCGTCGAATTTCCCGACCAGCCTCCAGTGACGCACGCCGCGCGCTTCGTGCCGTCACAAGAGCTCCCTGTCGTCATCGCGGCGCGGGCCAGGGTGGAGATCCTCAGCGAGCCCAAGGGGGCGCAGGTATGGCTCGATGACGTCAAACTCGGGACTACCCCTCTGGTGCCCCTCTTCTTGGCGCCAGGTGCGCCGCAGCGATTGCGCCTGTCGAAGAAAGGTTACGCAGACTACGAGTCCACCCTCGTTCCCGAGGTGGGGGGTCTGCTCCGCGTGAGCGTAGTGCTGCAACGCGAGATGGTGGACGCAAAGGGCGCCGCTGATCGACCCGTCCCCTCGACTGAAAGCGGTTTCGGTGAGTTGGTGGTCAACTCCAAACCCTGGGGCATGGTGTACATCGATGGAAAAAAAGCAGGTCCGACACCGCTGCGGTTGTCGCGGGTCAAAGCAGGCATACGGTCAGTGCGCGTCGTCAACGATGAACCAAACTTCGGCTTTAGCAAGACGATGACGGTCGACGTAAAACGGTCGAAGCAAAGTTCCATCGGCTTCATCTTCCAAAAGCGTGGAGACCGTTATCAGTTCGAGCGGGTGGTGCGTTGACCTCCCATGAGCTCTGACGTCATCGAGTGCGCTCCAGCATGTTCCCCGGGAGACGGCACACCATCCCCGTCGTGGCACCGAGTTTTGTGGTCGCTTTCGCGCCAGCGTGACAGGCCGCCCATCCGAGCGCCTCGAGGTCATGAGCCTCCAAAGCGCCCACGGTTTTCGGCGTTACCTTTGCGACCAACAAGACCATCAGGGCGGCCCCCATGAAGGCGTCTCCCGCTCCCGTGGCGTCGACGGCCTTCACGCGCGGGGCGTCGACCCAGACTTCACGATGGCGGGTCGCGAGGAGCGCGCCTTCGGCGCCTGCGGTCAACAGGACGAGCCCGGGCCCTCTCCGAAGCAGCGCGCGGGCGAGCTCACCCGCCTCGCCGCTCCCGACGAGGGCGCGCGCCTCTTCGACCGTCGCTTTGACCACGTGGGCCGTCTTCAACGAGGCCCGTGCGCGCTGCAAGAGACGCTCGAGGCTCGGAAACATGCGGGGGCGAAGGTTCACGTCGAGGGTGAGGACAGCGCCCGCGGTCTTCGCATCTTGCACTGCGGCTGCCGTTGCCTGTCTCGAGCGGGGGCTGCGCAGGGAGACGGTGCCACGGTGGAGGAGCGCTGCCGTGGCAAGAGCACTCCTCGGCAGGTCGTCGACTCCGTAGACCTGGTCCGCGGCCCCGTCGCGCCAGGGATGAAACTGGCGCTCAGCGCGTTCATCCACCTCGACGAGGGTCAAGCCCACCCGGTGTCCTGCCTTGCGCCGCACATGCCGCGTGCCGACCCCCGCTTCGGCCAAAGCCGCCAGCAATCGTTCGGAGAGCGGGTCGTGCCCCACCGCTGAGAGCAGTTCTACCCGCCCGCCGAGGCGAGCGAGCTGTACCGCGACGTTGGCGGGCGCTCCACCAAGGTGTGGCACGAGGTGGCGGCTGCCGGCGAGTCCCGCCTGGAGCTCGGCCGCGTACAGATCGCAGAGCACTTCACCGAAGACGAAGGCGGTAGGACGCTTCTTCCCCATGGTTTTGCTAGCCTCCTAGACGATGAACATGCGCGAACACACCCAGACTCGCACCGCGATGGTGGATGGCACCGAAATGAAGGCCGATGACGCGGCCGCCATCCACGAGGTGCGTGAGATTTTCGACAAGTTCCGCAAGTCCCTCAAGACCATCGGTCTCTACCGCCACAACCTCGATCGCTACAACGAATATCTCGCGCCCTTCTACAATGCGCTCACCGATTTCTTGGCGCGAAAGAGTACCCTCGAGCTGCGGCTCGAGCCCTTGGCGTTCAAATACAAGAAGCACATCGTCTTCGAGGACAACTCTCACGACGGCAATCTTATCTATCCCTTCTTCAAGGAAGGGATCCGCTGCATCATCATCAAGAACGGCCTCAGCGCCGATGAGCTGCTCAGGTTCCTGCTCCTCACCCTAGGGGACCCCACCGAGCGCGCGACCAGGGAAGACATCCTGACCCGGCTGTGGAAGGCGAGTCTCCAATACATCGAGTACATCGTGGTCGAGGGATTTCGACCGGCCGCCGATCAAGACGGCGATGAGGTGGAGGTCGAAGTCGAGAAGGTGGTCGCCTATCTCTACCGGCAGCTACAGTCGAACTCCGACGATGTGCTCCGCTTCGCGCGGCTCAACATGGAGGACTTGAACCTCAAGCTCGATAACGTCGACCAAATGCGAGGAGTCGTGGTGACGGGCACCACCGCGACAGCCGCCGACAAAGACCGGGTGAAGCAGAGTCTCTTGGCGGAAGAGGAGCGGGTGCTCCCCAAGATGATCATCGTGCTTTTTCAATTGCTCGAGCTCGACACCACCGAAGAGAACTTTGAGGATGTCGCCGAGGCTTTCGTCCAACATCTCGACGCGTTGCTGCTCGCTGAGAACTTCACGGCGATCCAGAACATTCGCGAACGCTTCGCCGCCTCGGGCAAGAAAGCTCAACTCAAGCCCCAGACCAAAGACATGGTGGCGCGCTGTGCGGCGCGATTCGACAAACGCATGGCGGAGAGCCAGCGGCTGCAGGTCATCGCCCAGATTCTCAACGCTGGCAATGTGAAGGATCCCTCGGGACTGCGCGCGTACCTCCTGACCTTGGGGGCCATGGCGGTGCCGCCGCTGGTCGAGATGCTCGAAGCCCTCGAGTTGCCGCAAAACCGCCGGGTGGTGTGCGACGTGTTGGCCGATCTCGGCGCGGACTATGTGCCGCTCTTTACGTCGCGGTTGACGCACCCGTCGTCGAACCTCGTCAAGGACATGCTTTACGTTATCGATCGCATCAACCCTCCCGAGAAGTTCGCGCTCTTTGGGCATGTGCTGAAGCATCCCAACGTCGTTTTGCGCCTAGAGACCCTGGCGGTGATTGGGCGCAATCCGGCCGACGAGTGCTGGGAGCAGATCAAGAACGTGTTCTTGCAAAGTGATGATTCGCAGATGCGCTCGCAGGCCGCACGTCTCCTCCCCAACTATTCGCCTCAACGTGCTGTGCCGATTTTGCTCGCCGCCGTGCAAGCGACGGAATCTTTCGAGCAACGACCCGAGGGGGAGCGCAAAGCGCTCTTCTCTGCACTCGCTCTCGTCGGTGTACAGGAGACACATAACTTCCTCTCCGAGATCTTGCTGCAGAAGGGTGGGCTCTTTGGGAAGAAGAAAGTCGACGAGCTGAAGGCACTGGTGATCGGCGCATTGCAGGCGTCTCCCAGCCTGCCAGTGCTGCAGTTGCTCGTAGAGGTGGCGAAAGATCCGAAACGCCACGGCGAGGAGATCGCCGAGATGGCTCGCCAGGCCGCCATTGCCATGCAGGGCCGGCTCCTCGGGGGATAAAGGGCACAGCGGCTTTGCCATAAAGCACCGTCACTTCGACCGTGGAGCACGGACACCGCAGAGTGGAGCGCATCATGACCGAGCTTGGAAAACTGGAGCTGAAGCAAAAGCCTGCCGGCGAAGGTGGAGTGCAGCCGCAAGGCGGGCCGCCATCCCGTGGCCGTGATGCGAAACTGCAGGCCCTCGGGCGACAAGCGGTGAGCACCCTCTACATGCTCGTCCGCAACGTACGCATGTACGATCCTGAGAACGAGATCTTCGTGCAGCCCCTCGACGGTCTTCGCACGGCCATCAACACCATCATCGCGGTGGAGGGGCAGTTTCAGCTCAATGCCATCAACACGGTGGTCTACATCAACGACAAGCAGCTCCCGCTCGACTTCAGTGCTCTCGAGAACGTGCGGCACCTTACAGAGCAGTTCAAGAGTCGGGACGTGGGTGGGTTCAATGTGAACCGCCCCATTCAGCTGCAAGAGCTGAAAGACTTCATTTGGATCTTCAGTCCACAAAATGACGCTGACCCGGATGAGGATGGTGCGAAGGGACGCAAACTCGCCAACATCAAGGTGGGTAAGTTTCAGAAAATCGTCGATGCCCTCGATAAGCAAGAGGGTGACGCCATCGACGCCGAGCGGAAAGTCGACCGTAAGAAATACTCGATGATGGTGTATGCGCGAGGTGTGTTTTACATGCGCACGTTCGTCGAACGTCTCGGTAGTGGTGGCCAGCTTCCGTCGATGGCGCCAGCGTCGAAGCTCATTCGTGAGTTTATCGATATCTCTGCCGAGAACCGAAATCATTTCCTCGGGATGACCACTACGCGCAGCATCGATGACTATTTGCTATTTCATTCGGTGAATTCGGCGCTCATTTCGATCATTGTCGGGCAGGAGCTCGGCATGGATAGAGCCGAGCTTCACGAACTCGGGATGGCTGCCCTCTTTCACGATATCGGCATGGCCAAGATCGATGAGGATATCGTCAACAAGAAGCGGCAGCTCACCAAAGAAGAGCGGAGGGTCATCGACCTCTATCCGTTGCACACGGTCAAGACGCTGCTCAAGGGGCGTATGCTCGACATGAGCATGATCAAGCGCGTCATCGCCTCCTACGAGGCCAAGGTCGATTACTCGGTGCCGATGCAAGATGCCAACGGCAATCTCAAACTCATGCTTCCCAAGGTGGAGCTCGGGATCTTTGGTCGCATCATCAGCATCGTCGCTTGTTACGATGCGCTCACCTCGGCGCGGCCCTTCCGGGAAGCCTACGGGCCCGAGGTGGCGATGACGCTCATGGTGAGCGACATGAAGTACAAGTTCGACCCTTGGCTGCTCAAGGTATTCATGAGCATCATGGCCATTCAGCCTGTTAAAGTCCTCGACAAAGCTGAGTCTACGGTTCACCTCGTGTGAACAGGCACTTCGTGCGGCAGAGCGACTCGTAGGACGTGCTCTCTGAGTTCAGCCTTTCGAGTGACTCGCCAGTCGCTGCGCCACTGAACGGGCAGTGCCGACACCGTCAATGGCTGCACTCACGATGCCGCCCGCGAATCCCGCGCCCTCCCCGCAGGGGAACAACCCGTCGACGGAAGGACTCATGCGACTGTCTTTGTCGCGCACCACACGAATGGGGGCGCTGGTGCGTGATTCCACCCCGATGAGGACAGCCTCTTCCGTCAAAAAACGTGGCATGCGTGTGCCTATGGCGACGAGGGCTTCGCGAATGCGGTGCGCAACTCGGTAACCGCTGGCGTCGAGGACGGGACGAAGGTCCGTGGCGAAGAGCCCCGGCTGATAGCTCGTCTTCGGGACGCTCTGCGATCCGCGACCCTCCAAAAAGTCACTCATACGCGTCGCGGGGGCCCTGAGTCCTCCTCCGCCTGCGATCCACGCCGCCTGTTCTATGGCCTCTTGCAGGCGCACTCCTGCGAAGAGGTCATCGCCGAATCGCGCAGCGGCATCTCCTGGTTCAACGCTGACGACGAAGCCTGAGTTGGCAAAGGGCGAGTCACGCCGCGAAAGGGACATCCCGTTCACGACGAGGCCGCCGGCTTCGGTGGCCGCTGGCACGACGAAACCCCCAGGGCACATGCAGAAAGAAAACACGCCTCTGTCGTCGACGGTTTCGGCGAGGCGGTAGTAAGCATTGGGCAGCTTTGGGTGGCCTGCCGCCTTTCCGTACTGCACTTCGTTGATAAGGGGCTGTGGATGCTCAAGGCGTACCCCGAGCGCGAAGGGCTTGGCCTCGAGGGGGGCGCCCACGTCGTGGAGCATGCGCCACACATCTCGCGCAGAGTGGCCTGTGGCGAGGACCACGGCACGGCCAGCGAGCTCCACGCCGTCGGCGAGGCGCACCCCGGTGGCTCGTCGTTTGCCACCCTTCGCCTCAACGACGATCTCCGTGACACGGGCCCCAAAGCGGAACTCTACGCCGCAGCTCTCGAGCCGCTCTCGCAGGGCAGTGACCACCTTGGGCAATTTGTTGCTGCCGATATGGGGGCGTGCGTCGGTGAGCACCTCGGGGGGGGCGCCGTGCAATACCAACGTCGCCAAAATGTCGCGTACGTCACCCCGTTTGGTGGCTCGCGTGTAGAGTTTCCCATCGCTGTAGGTGCCTGCCCCGCCTTCGCCAAAGCAGTAGTTGCTATCGTCGTCGACGCGACCGTGCTGGTTCAGGCCCTTGAGGTCGTGACGTCGTGGTTGCACGGGTTTGCCGCGGTCGAGGACAACACAGGCTATCTCCCGGCGCGCGAGCTCATAGGCACAGAACAGCCCCGCGGGGCCATCGCCGACGATGATCACCGGTGCTGCAGGGCGCACTGTTCGGGGCAGGGGTTCCCCAAGAGCCAGCTGGGGGTCTTGGCCACCGAGCTGCAGCGACAGGCAGAGGTGCACGCGGCCTCGCCGGGCGTCGATGGAGCGGCGCAGGAGGTAGAGGGACGGCACATCGCTGTGCGCAACCTTGAGCTTGCGCGCCACGAGCCGCCGCAGCGCAGCGTCGCTGTCGTCGTCGTCAACGCCGAGAACGAGATCTACCTGTTCGGTCGCGTTTGCCACGTGCGAGGTTCCTTATGGTCGCAGCACTGCGGCTGCGTGTGGAGGGGAGGGCCCTCCGACGACGGTACTTGCGCGTCGATTCCTAGCAAGTCGTGACCGACACACAAAGGCCTCCTCCCCTTCCTTGGGTTCACCCCTCGAAAGCCTTACCTTCGGCTGCCGGCGAGCAGGGTGGGGCAAAAACCCGTTGAAGCGGCTTGTCGCCGCAGCCTGCTAGACGACGTCACCGAAGACGATGTCTGGCACCAGTCGCCGCGCCTCGGCCTTGGAGAAGCCCCGAGCCTGTGCCCGCAGTGCCCGCCGTTGCAGTGATGGATCGACGTCACCGGCCAAGCCCGGCACCCGCAGGTAGTGGGCTCGAGCAGCAGCGAGCTGTCCTCGCCGGCTCGCGGCGTGCCCCTCGAGCAGCGCGAGAAGGCCTCTGCGGTAGGGCGAAGTCTCCTCATCAGCGTGCCCTTCCAGCAGCGCTGCCGCCTCGTCATCATCGCCAAGTCGTAAGGCAAGTGCACCGCGCAGTAGCGAGAGCATGGGCTCGTCGGGCATCGCGAGGGACGCGGTATTCAGCTGAGCGAGGGCGCCTCCTAGGTCGTTGTCTTCGAAATGCAGACGAGCCGCTTCTGCCATGGCGTCGAGCCCACGCCGAAAATCGCGGTTCGCCAGAGGGGTTTCCAGGCTGGCCACGGTCTCCACCCGTCCCGCGAACAACGCAGAGAGGCGAAGCCCCACGTAGCCCTCGCCCGTGTTGCGAGGGGCGCGCCCCACGGCGAGGTGCAGCGTGTCTTCCCCCGGACTCGCGATCCATGCGTCGAGGTTATGCAGCGCAGCGACGACGTTGCCGCAAGGCCGGTGGCGCGAGAGGTCATAGGCGTCGCGGGTGTCACCGAGGGCACGCGCCAGGGTGGCAGCGTCGTGGTCTCCTTCATGCTCGCGGGCGAGCTGGTTGAGCCGCGCCAGTCGGCACCAGTTATGCTCGCGCGTTGCGCCCGTGGCGGCATAGGCATGCACTTCTTTTGAGGTGCGGAAGCAGTTGGCCACGGCGAGAAACGGACCCCGTGGGAAGAGCGCCGCAGGACCATCCGCGTCGAGCTCTAGTGCCGCCGCTCGGCCTTCCCTCGCGTCGCTGATGACGAACGTCCAGCCAGAGGCGCTCTTTTTCTGATGCAGCAGCGAGATGGCCTCGGTGAGGCTCGCACATTGCTCGATCAACTCTTCCGCGATGCGCAACACCGACGCACCCGACAGCGACGTACGTCGGGTCGCATTTTGGTGCACCCCGACGGTGAGGCCCGCTTCGTTCGTTGCAGTGATGCCCGGCGTATACCCACCGCCGTGATGCAGCGAGACGTGGGCGAGGCCATCGCGAGGCCTGTGCACACACAACAGCGGGGCGTGTTCGTCCCCGAATGGCGGGAGATCGAAGTTTCGACCGTGCAGAAGGTGACCTGCGCGGCTCGATCTCGGCAGCACGACGAGAGAGCTGCAGCCAAGCCGGGAGGCAGGGGCACGTCGCATGCCCGGCAAGGAACCGAGGAGGTTCGCAGCGTCGTAGCTGACATGGGCGAGAGCGATGCGATGGCTGGGAAGCGCTTTGTCTGCCAAAGGGCGGTCTCCAAGGGCCTGCATGAACCCGTGCACCCCAGGGGAGAGGGAGGACCCGTCGGCGCCGAGCAGGGGCAAAGCCAGCACTTCCTCGAGCATGCGCGTCAGATGCCCGAGGGCAGCGGAGGTGAGGGTCGGAAACCGGTAGCGCAGCAGGCGTTCCGAGAACCGTGCCCAGAACTCGAGGCGACGAAGGGCGCGGTCAGGCTGCCCGGCCAAATGCTCGCCGAGCTGACGGCCTCGTTCCTCCGCGGTGCCCGATAGGAACACCACCTGGAACGATGCGTCGTTCGATAGAGAGGACAAGGCGGGCTCATGGCGGGCGGTCATCAGCCTGCAGTCTCGATGCGAATCCGCGTCCATTCAAGCCCAGGTGACCTGGTCTCGTTTCCCCGCGGAGCCCTCAGCGGTCGCGGACGCGGTGGCACGGGTCGCGAGCGCGGATGTGGGACATCTCGGGGATCTCACCGATCGTCAGGGCCCGAACCATGCCCGAAGACCGACGCGCGCCACGAGCCGATCAGAGCGAAGACGGCCCTCACGCGGAGGGGCAGGGCGCGTCGCAGCTTCTGCGCTGGACCGTCTTGCAGCCTTGCGCACGCGTGCCACCACCTGCTCGCGACGTTTTTGGTGCTCCCTGCATCTCTTTCCTGACGAGGATTCTTCATGCTGCAAAAACTCACCTCCGCTGCCGTCGTCGGCGCACTCTCACTTGCCGCTTCGTGCTCCAAAGAGCCTCCCCCCGCCCCCGTGGAGGCGCCCACGCCGCCGCCACCCGCGGCCGTGACCGTGGACCGAAACAAGCTGGCTGCCTTCGCGCCGCTCCCCGACGTCATGGGCGACGCCGCTACCGTCAGCGAAGCAAAGGTCAAACTCGGACAGACGCTGTTCCATGACCCGCGGCTGTCGCTCTCGCAGGACATCTCCTGTAACTCCTGTCACACGCTGTCGAACTACGGTGTCGACGGGCAGCCGACCTCGGCTGGCTTCCAGGGTCAGCGTGGTGGTCGTAACTCGCCGACGGTGTGGAACGCTGCGGGTCATTTCGTCCAGTTCTGGGACGGCCGCGCCGAGCACGTCGAGGCCCAAGCGAAGGGTCCGGTGCTCAACCCTGGCGAGATGGCGATGAAAGACGACAAGGCGGTCGTCGACACGCTGAAGTCTATCCCCGGCTACGCTGACCTCTTCAAGGCCGCGTTTCCCGACGCACAAGACCCCATCACTTGGGACAACTATGCCGTCGCCGTCGGTGCGTTTGAGCGCAAGCTCGTGACCCCGTCACGTTTCGATGCTTACTTGAAGGGCGACGACGCTGCGCTGACTGATGACGAGAAGAAGGGCCTGAACGCCTTCCTCGACAACGGCTGTACCGCTTGTCACGCGGGCGCCTACGTCGGCGGAGCGATGTATCAGAAAGCAGGTCTCGTGAAGCCTTGGCCGAGCGACAAGGATGTGGGTCGCGCTGCCATCACCAACAATGACCTCGACAAGTTCTTCTTCAAGGTGCCGTCGTTGCGCAATGTCGAGAAGACAGCTCCTTACTTCCACGATGGGCAGACCGCGAACCTGGACGAGGCCGTGAAGATCATGGCCCGGCACCAGCTCGGCAAAGAGCTCGACGACGTCGAGACCGCCTCCATTGTCACGTTCTTGAAGTCGCTCACTGGTGAGCTGCCAGCCGAGTGGACCGCGACCCCGACGCTTCCCGAGAGTGGACCGTCGACGCCGAAGCCTGTGAAGGGCTGAGCGTAGACTTCTTTGTCACTGCCACAGACCCTCCGTCGGTGAGCGTCACCGCGGGGGGTTTCTCTCTCGGTAATATGCAAGCTGGGGTGACGGGAGGGTGAATCACCCCATTCGAATGTTTTAGGCCAGGAGGGTCTACCACTGCTCGCTCCCTCTCATGCATTTCGGTCGGCAGTGCGCGGCTTCACCCCCTTCTGGAGCACCGTGGCAAGTTGACGCAGTAGGTCGAGGTGCCGCAACTCGGTCTGTCGAGTTGGAGTCGGTGCGACTACAACGACCAAATGTCACCATGGTTTGCCCGACCTGAGCGGCACTTGCACCTGACATGGCTTGTCCGCCTGCGCTGGACAGCCATGGGCGGTCAGCTGTTGCTCCTCGCTGCCGTCTCCCTCGCTGTATCATTCTCTCCTCCTCTACCCTGGCTCGCCCTCGTTTTTGGCGCGCAGCTCGGTGCGAATGCTG
>JBMTAX010000022.1:0-15238 GCA_049429145.1 Myxococcota bacterium | reverse complement strand
CTCCCAAGTGCTCGGTAACCTGTTGAACAATGCGATTCGTCACACTCCCCCAGAGGGAGAGATCGTCGTCACCACCGGACAAAGGGGCGCGTGCGCCACCCTCTGCGTGCGCGACAGTGGCGAGGGTATCGCCACTCCTGATCTCGAGTCTCTTTTCACTCCGTTCGCCCAGGCCCCTCAGGGTCTCGCCCGGACCGCCGGGGGACTCGGGCTGGGGCTCGCCATCGTGCGGGGGCTCGTCAAGCTACACGGCGGCGCGGTGGAGATTGAGAGCGAGGGCCTCGGCAAAGGCACGGCGGTCACCGTCACGCTGCCCCTCGACGCCTCTATCGAGGCGAGCACACAAGTGTCGTCCCCCACGCCAAGTCCGCCGCGGGCAGGCGATGTGCCCCCGCAGCGCATCTTGATCGTCGAAGACAACGAGGACGCTGCCATGACGTTGCAAGCAGCTCTGGTGCAGCAGGGGCACGTGGTGCACACCGCCGCCACGGCAAAAGCAGCGCTCGACCTAGCGAGAACCCGTCGCCTCGATACGGTGATCTGCGACATCGGCCTTCCCGACGTCGACGGCTATGCCCTCGCGGGAGAGCTTCGCGAAACGCTCGGCCCCTCGGCTGCCCTCTACGCCCTCACAGGATATGCAGCGCCCGAGGATGTCGAGCGCGCTCTCGACGCTGGCTTCGATCGCCACCTAAAGAAGCCCCCGCGGATGTCTGAGTTGAGCGCGCTCCTCGCTGCCCACGCACGGCGCGCTGACGCTTGAGAGGTGCTCGCGAAGGCACCCCTCGCCTGATCAGGCTCATTCTCGCAGGCAAGGGGTGGCGGATGCGCTGACGTCGAGCAGATCGAGGCGCCCGCCGTCGGTGCTTCGTCGCGCGATGGGAAAACGGGAGGGCACGCCTGGGTCCGGTGGGAATGCAAAAGCGACCCACTCCCCGTCGATCACATAGGCGCCACGTACCGTCGCCTGCTGGGCGGGGCGGCTCCACCACGCGATACCGTCGGGCTCCAAGGCGATCTCGACGCCACTGCTGCTCGGGCACTGGTACGAGGCCGACGTGACGACGCCGCGACCAGGCAAGCTGGCCACATAACATTCGCCGAGGGAAGTCATGCTGACCGCTGAAATGAGGTCGTATTCCAGTTCAGTGTAGGTCGCTACCGACGAGAAGACCGCTCCGGTATTCGTGCTCAAGAGGTCGAGGCGCAGGTTGTCCCCGCTTCTGTCATAGCTGCCGAGGTAAGGCCCGCCAGCAAAATACAAGCTGGCGCTGCCGTCGCTGAAGAGCGAGAGCAGGCCCTGGTAGCTGGCGTTCTCTGGGTTGCACCACAACACCTCAGAGAGGCTGTCGAGGACGACCGCCGGATCGTTGTAGGCGTCGAGAACGGGGCCGCCGATGCCTCCACCGCTGGCGTTGAGCTGCGCGACGAGCCCGCTGATTTCCGACGGGGGTAGCACGAAGTTCTCTGAAATATACAAATATCCCCCGATCTCTTCGAGGTAGGGCAAGTCCAGCTGCACGAGCGCACTGTTGCGATACACGGCCATATTACCGTCGACACGCACCAAGGCCTCGAGGACGCTGAGGTCGCTCAAGCCAGTGACATCGTGGATCTTGAGGTCGCCGCTGACCACATTCACCCCTGCGAGACCACTCAGGGCGCTGAGGCTCGTAATCTCATAGTCGCCGACGCGTTCGAGCAGGGCAGTCTTGACAAGCACCGTGCTGCTGACAGCGGCCGGGGCGCCCGTACAGGTAAGGGTGTAGCGCACGGTCTCGTCAGGCGCGCCTGCCTCCACCACGCGCGCGCCGCTGGGCAAGTCCACCGACCCGATGCCAGGCTCGATGGCGCAGCTGCTCGCATTCTCCGTATTCCAACGCAGCGTCGTCGATTGCAGAAAGGCCACCGTCGTCTCATCAGCGGTGAACGATACAATTCGCACCGGGTCAGGCCCCGCATCGTCGGGAGGAGGCAGCGAAGGTGATCCCCCGTCGGGGGCCGGTGTCACCCCGCTTGGCTGACCGGCATCCCGCGATACATCGATGGTGCCGCCGTCGAAAGGGACCGGAGCCGGTTCGTCGTCGTCGAGCTGGTAGCACGCGGTCAGGGAGACCGAGGCGAGAAACCAGAATAAGGCCACGAAATGACACCGCATCACAGGCGCCCTCCACACCAGGGACAAGATGCCACATTGGCATGGTGGCGCGCAGCGTGGCCTGTCAGGCCGAAAGAGGCGGACGATGGCCGCGCTGCGACAAGGGCCAACGCAGACGGGGCGAAAAGTCGCTCCCGCGGGTTTCGGCGCAGCCTGCATCCCTGGGTAAGGGCCCCGACCGGCCACTCGAAGACAATCGACCTTGCCTCACCTCGACAACCGCAGTCTCGCGGTCAGATAAGCTCGTGCCGGCGGTGGGGCGCGTCGAGGTCCACCCTGGGGCCGAGGGGGACAATGCCCTTCGGGTTCAGCGTCGGGTGGCTGAGAAAGTAGTGCTCTTTGATGTGGTCAAGGAACACGGTCTCCTTCACCCCCGGCCACTGATACAAGTCGCGGGTGTAGTCCCATAGGTGAGGGAACTCAGTGAGACGACGTTCATTGCATTTGAAATGAGTGAGGTACACAGCGTCGAAACGTACCAGCGTGGTCCATAAACGAATGTCTGCCTCGGTGAGCGTGGCCCCGCACAAAAAGCGCCGGCTGGCGAGGTGCTCGTCGAGTTCAGCAAGCGCTTGGAAGAGCGTCCGAAAGCTGTCTTCGTAGGCCGCCTGGGTGCTCGCGAACCCCGTGCGGTACACCCCGTCATTCACCGCTGGATAAATACGTCCGTTCCAACGCTCGATCTCGGGGCGCAAGGCGTCAGGGTAGAGATCGGGGGTGCCCTTCGTGAAGCGAGGGAAGGCGTCATTGAAGAGGCGAATGATGTCTGCGGATTCATTGCTGACGATGGTGCCCTTGCGCTTGTCCCACAGCACGGGCACCGTCACGCGGCCGGTGAATCGAGGGTCGGCGCGGGTATAAATCTCATGAAGATAACGGGCACCATTGACCTCGTCAGGGCCGCATCCCTCCCTGTCGCTGAATGACCAACCCTCCGGCCCCATGTAGGGGTCGACGACGCTGACGCTGATGACATCGTCGAGCCTCTTCAGGCGTCGCATCAGCAATGTACGGTGGGCCCAAGGACAGGCGTGGGATACGTAGAGATGATAGCGGCCCGCTTCGCTCGGGAACTCTGCGTCGTCGCAGTCTTCGATCTTGCCGCGAAATCGCGTTTGTGAGCGCACGAAGCGTCCATCCACCTCGGTGGTGTCCACACGCTCTTCGCGCCATTGCCCTTCCACCAGCTGTCCCACGGCTTGCCCTTCGTGTTCCCCGTCTGATCACCTCGTTCGATGCCGTAGGTGTGGCAAGGGTTCCGCCCCTTCTCCCTTTCGGGGGCTTACCGCTGCTGCACTTCCCACTGGCCGTCACGCAACCGCAGTCGATACGGACGCGCGTGATCGGCGCCAGCGTAGACATCCACTTCCCCAGTCCAGCGCCAATGGAGCTGCCCGACGGAAAAGAGCAGGCCCTGGCGCTCCGCGGCGAGGTCAGTGCTGTCTTTGTGACAGTGGCTGACAGGCACCACCGGCGGAGAATGGTCTTGAAAGAACGCGAGCTGCGCGGGCAAGGGGTCGACGCCTCCAAAGAGCGCGACACAGAACACCGCGTTTGCCGGCACGCCACGACGAAGCACTTCATCGAACTGGTGCGCGAGCACGGCCGCGCGCACCCGCGGTCGCTCTCGCTCATGGTCAAGGGCAGGTCCGCGCCAGAGGTAGGCGCCGGCGACAAAAGCAACGAGTGACGCGAGGCTAGTGGTCGCCGCGAGCCAGGCCGACGGCGAGGGTTGTCGCCGAGCCACCGCGCGCAGCTCGTCGTCGGTGAACGCCTCTGGGTCGCGGACTCCATCCGGGATGGCAACGGACGTCGCGGGCAGCGGGTGGGTGGCGAGGTCACGCGTCCACATCGTTCGTAGTGTAGCGGCCTATCCACCCAGATGCTGGTGCGTCTCGGCGTGGGTCACCGGGGAGTGGATCTGTGCAGGTGCTGCAGGTCAGACGCGAGCGACCAGGGGGGCATCCCGGTCTCCCGCCGGTGCACTGCGGCGGGGAACGCTCCCTTGTGCCTTGCGGTGCCAAGGACGCAGCCTGCTGCGAACTCCACGTCGCAACTTCTCGGCATCGCCTGCGATAAACGGAGGGAGGGGCACGTAACAATTCGCAGGGTGCCTTTGTCCCTCGGGTTGGCGAGAAATCTGCAGCGCGGCGAGGACCGCCATGCATTCCTCTCCCGCCCCTGCGGCGGGGCCTCGGTGTGAGGTGCCGAGGTCAGCCACCCAGAGAGTGAGATTCCGATGATCACCGCTCCCTCTGTCTCTCCCTCGTCACAAGCCGCCTCCCGCCTGTGCGCGCACGTAGGTTGGGGTCCCATCTTTTGCGCCCTGTGGCTTGTGGGTTGCGTCAATGAAATCGGAGATGAGCCGGTCCCTGAACTTGGTTTCATCGCGTCCCAAGAGGAGTCGCCCCTTGGTGCGAGGAGCGTTCCCTTTCGCGCAGGCACGGAGGGCTACAACTGCTTTCGAACGCCCGCCATCGTCAAAGCCAACAACGGTGATTTGCTTGCCTTTGCGGGTGGGCGCAAAGGCGGATGTGGCGACGACACCGACGCCGACGTCGTGCTCCGCAGGTCCACCGATCAAGGACGCAGCTGGAAGCCCATGCAGGTCATCGATAAAGGGGCAGGGGACGCGACCAACCGCGCCGGGTTGCCAAACCCCGTGGTGCTCGAAGACGGCCGCGTTCTCGTGGTCTACCTATGGAGCAGGTTCGTCGACGGCGAGGAAGACCGCGGCTGCCGTCGCGTATACGTGAAGCATTCGGATGACGACGGCAGGACCTGGTCTGCGCGACGGAACATCACCGCGCAAGCGCAACGTCCCTGTCGGGAAGACGACGACGGACGCTGGATAGACCCGCCGGCACAGGGCGAGTGGGGCTGGACGGGGCTTGGGCCTGTGCACGGCATTGTCAAAACGAAGGCGCCGCACGCGGGCCGTGTCCTGATCGCAGCACGCCATGTTGCGCCAGACTCCAAGACCTACTCGCACGTCATCTATTCCGATGACGACGGCGAGACCTGGAAGATCGGCGGTTCACTCGATCTGCGCAGCACCGAGAGCACGGTCGTGGAGCTGGCGAACGGCGACATCATGCTCAACGCTCGCAGCAGAGACGAAGTCGGACACCGCACCGTGGGCATCAGCAAAGACGGCGGAAAGACCTTTGAGCCCGCGTACGTCGACGATGAGTTGCCTGAACCGCGCGGGGTACAAGGGAGTCTCTTGCGCTACGACAACAAAATCCTCTTCTCGAACCCCCACCATCGGGCGGACCGCACCAATGGGACCATCCAGGTCAGCCACGACAATGGCCGCACTTGGGAGCAGAAGTTCCGCTACACCCCCGAGGGAGAGTTCTCGAGCTACTCCGATATGGTGCGCGTCAAGGGCGATGTCGGGGTGCTCGCTGAGTGGGGGCCGTCGCTGGACAACAAAGACAAGCACCGTGAGATACGCTTTATCGTCGTCCGAAAAGAGGATCTAGGTCTCTGAGCGGCACGAGCAAAGCTGCCCGTCGACGACGTGAATCGCGCGTGCGCTCCCTCGAGCCTGGACTCTGCCGCCGCGGACACGAATAGGCCGCGCAAGACCCTCGCAAAATGGCGACAGAGAGGTCCCACGAGCCCTCTCGATGCGGTGGCCACGAGTGACCTGGGTTGCTAACGCTCCCCTGCAGGGGATGCACCGACACCTTGTCGACCGCTGGCGTGGGAGGGGATGTTCATGGAGCGAGCAGGGCCAGAGAGGCAGTTCTTTCGGGTGAGTTACCCCGATGTCGCCTGTCCGACCTTCGAGGTGGATGGCGTCGTGTACCTGGTCACGGACCTCTCGGAGAGCGGCATAGGCCTACGTCTGCCCGAGGGGGGGACACTGGAACTCGGGGCTCAGCCGTCGGGCGTGCTCTACATTCGACCTATCGATGTGCACAAGAAAGTGAGTGGCACCGTCGTCCGCGTGGGCGAGGGGCGTGCAGCACTGCGGTTGCGACGTCCTTGGCTGTTGCCCATCCAGCTCATCACCAGCGAACAGCGTCGCCTCATCGCCAGCGGCTATCGCCCCTGAGGGTCGCCGGCAGCCTCAGCCCGCGTCGTCACCGCTGCCGGCATCAGTGAGCCCCTCTTCTCCTTGTTGAGGTTCTGCATTCTCGTCATCGCCCGCGTCGTCGGCTTCGCCAGCGTCAGGAAAGACCACCAGAGGGCCCCCGTCGATGGCGGCCACAGGTGGGTTAGGATCCTCGACGATGCAGCGGCCGACACCGGCGTCTGCCTCTGTGGAGGGACGTTCGCAGAAAGAGATGCCAGCGTCTTGCGGACAGTCGAGGTCGCGATAACAAGCGACCTCGCGAGACAACAATCGACACCCTGGCAAGCAGAGCATGGCCCCGAGGACGAAGACATATTCGCGTGTCTTCACTCCGCACCTCCACCGAAGAGCAGCGAGGTCAAGAGGAGGCCTGCACCCACCACTGCCGTCGCAGCGCCAATGCCCGCGCTCAGCAAAAGGGCAGGGCCGTTGTCGAGAGCGCGCTGCTTGATGTCACGGTGCCGCTCAGGCTCAGCGAGGGAATTCTCGAGCTCGAGGGCGTAGCCCCCCGCGCCTGCCGCCACGAGGAGGCCCGCACCGAGCACGCCGGTGCCGAGCAAGAACAAGGGGCGCTCATAGAATGTGGGCACCGCCTCGGCGAGGACCGGCTCGAGCATGCGGTCCATCGCGCCACTTACGAAAGGGGCGAGCCCCTCGAGCCCGTCGCCCTCTACCGTCTCCGACACGATGACCTCGCCGCTCTTTTCACTGAAGACCGAGAGGCGGAGCGAACGTCGAGCTGCGGCTGCATCGTCGATGCGCGCGAAAAGGACAAAATCAGCGTCGAGCTCGTCGGCGAGCTCATGCAGGCATAGCTCCGCGACACAGCTGCGGGCTCTGTCGGCTTGTAGCGGAGCACGCCGCCGCACGTCGTCAGACGTCGCCACGAGCAGCCTCGGGCGGCCACGGAGTGCATCGGTGACGAGCGCCCTCGCCGTGCCGACCTCCGCATCGGACAGACCCGTGTCGGTCTCTGCGTCGAGGACCAGCAGCCGCACGGTGCCCTCGGCATGGACCGCAGGCGCCAGGCCCATGAGCACGGCAACGGCCAGCGCGTGCACTGTGGCGGTTCGGGTTGGCTTCAACATCTCGTCACCTGTGCCACCCCTCGGATGCGTTCGAGCTCGAGAATGAGCCTCTCGTCCGGGTAGACCAGCAGTTCGTCGCTGCAAGCGATCGTCACGGTGTACCCGGCTGGCATGGTGAGCTGCAAGCGCGCCGGGGTCTGCCCAGGCCGTTCGGCACACAGCGCGCGGATGCGCTCGAGGCTCTCGGTGATTCTTGGGTCGGTCTCATCGCGGAGGCGGTGCTCTTCGGTGTTGGGGTCGAAGCGACATGTTAGAGGAGCTGCCTCGGTGCGTGCAGGAATGTCGAGGTGCAGTTCCAGCCAGCGCGTTCGTTTGATCTGCTCCTCGGCAAGCAGCTCGATGGACTCTGCCCTCATCTTGGGCGTGAGCTGCTGGCCCTCGTCGTTGATGTCGTCGATGAGGGCGCGCCCTCGCACCAAGATGGGCTCACCACTCTTCAGCTTGGCCTCGGCTTCTTCGTACACCTTGGAGAAGGCGAGTACCTCGGCCTGCCCGAAGGTATCTTCTACGACGACGATGGCCCAGCGCCCGTCACCGGTCTTCAACGGTCGCTCGCGCAGAGAGGCGACGATACCGACGATCTGCGCTTCGCTGTTGTGACGCTGCTGCACGAGTTCTGTGGTGGGGATGGCCCCGAGCTTCTTCGCATCATCCACATAACGATCGAGGGGATGACCAGACAGATAGAACCCTACCGACTCGCGCTCAAAGCCGAGGCGCTCCTTCTCGGGCCATTCGGGCACATCGAGATAGACCTTGTCGATGCCGCCCTGGCCCGACGCGGCGAACATGTCGAACATGTTTACCTGCCCAGAGGCGCGGTCTTTTTTCAGCTGCTGCACACTCTCGAGGGCGCGCTCCATCGTCGCAAACAGCTGGGCCCGGGGTTTGCCGAAGGAATCGGTGGCACCCGATTTGATGAGCACCTCGAGCACCTTCTTATTGAGCTTGCCGTCAGGCATCTCTTCACACAGGTGGTAGAGGTCCGAGAAGCCGCCGATGCGCTCGCGCGTTTCCTTGATTGCGTCGATGGCGCTGTCCCCGAGGCCCTTGATGGCGCCGAGCCCGAAGCGAATGCGCGCATAGGTAGTGTTGCGGTGTCGTCTTCGGCCGCGCAATGCATCATCGACGTCATAATCGACGGTGAAGCGGCGATCGGAGATGTTGACGTCTGGAGGGAGCACGCCGATGCCGTGGGTGCGTGCCTCGTGAATATATTTGACGATGTTGTCCGACGAACTCATCTCCGTGGTGAGCAACGCGGCCATGAACTCCACGGGGTAGAAACACTTCAGGTAACCGGTCTGGAAGGTGATGAGGGCGTACGCCGCAGAGTGGCTCTTGTTGAAGCCGTAGCCCGCGAACTTCTCGATCAGGTCGAAAATCGCGCCTGACTCTTCCTCGGGGATGCCGTTGATGTCTCGTGCCCCGTCGACGAACATCTGCCGCTGCTTCTGCATCTCCTCCAGCTTCTTCTTGCCCATGGCGCGGCGCAGCAGGTCAGCGCCGCCGAGAGAATAGCCGGCGAGTACCTGCGCCGCCTGCATCACCTGCTCTTGGTAGACGATGGTGCCGTAGGTGGCCTCGAGGACAGGCTGGAGCAGGGGGTGTGGGTACTCTACCTTCTTCCGTCCATGCTTTCGGTCGATGAAATCGTCGACCATCCCCGATTGCATGGGACCAGGACGATAGAGAGCGACGGCCGCAACGATGTCTTCGAAACAGTCGGGCTTCAGCTTGCGACACATTTCCGCGAAGCCTTGAGATTCCACCTGGAAGATGCCGGCTGTGTCGCCGGAGCTGATGAGCCGATAGACTCGCTTGTCATCGGGCTTCAGTAGCTCCACGACGAGCGGTGGCAGTGGCGTACTCGGATCGTAGTCAGCGGGAATATGGGGGTGTTTCTTCGCGGCCGCCGCACGCTCCGCTGGAGGAAGTGTGTTCTCGCGCTCAAGACGGGCGTTTATGAACTTCTCTGCGAACTCAATGACGTCGAGCGTTTTCAGCCCGAGGAAGTCGAACTTCACGAGGCCGGCGGCCTCGACCTTGTCTTTGTCGTACTGGGTGACGATCTCGCCTTTTTGTCCGCCGAATAGGGGGACGTATTCCACGAGGGGTTGCTCGCCTATGACGACGCCACCGGCATGCATTCCTGCCTGGCGATAGAGTCCCTCGAGCACGCGGGCGATGTTTAGGATCTTTTTGTACTTCTCGTCAGTCTCACCGAGCTCTTTGAGCTTGGGCGCATACTCGAGAGCTTGCTCGAGGTTGGGCTTGTGTCCCTCGATGAGGAGGGGCATGGGCTTGGTTAGCTCGTTGATTTCGCTGAAGGGGACCCCGAGGGTACGCGCGACATCCTTGACGGCGCTCTTTGGGTTCAGGCCCGCGTACGTGGCGATTTGGCCAACGCGCTCACGCCCATATTTGTCGGCAACATATTGAATCACTTGTCCTCGACGCTCTTGCATGAAGTCGACGTCGAAGTCGGGCATGGAGACGCGCTCGGGATTCAGAAAGCGTTCGAACAGGAGGTTGTAGGGGATAGGGTCGAGGTCGGTGATGCGCAGGGCATAGGCGACGAGGGAGCCCGCACCCGAACCTCGACCAGGGCCGACCCGCACATTGTTCTGCTTCGACCAGTTGATGAAGTCCTGCACAATAAGGAAGTAGCCAGCGAAGCCCATCTTGATGATGACGTCGAGTTCGACGTCGAGCCGCTCGCGGTATTGCTCCCGATCGGGTTGATAGTGCATTTCGCCGAAGCGACGTTCGAGCCCGCGATGCGACAACTCGCGCAGAAAGCCTGGCTCGTCACTGTAATCCGGCGGAATGGGAAAGGGGGGCAGGTAATATTTACCGAGCTGCAATTCGACATTGCAGCGCGCGGCGATTTCGCAGCTCTGCTCGAAAGCCGCAGCATAGTCGGTCTTCAAGAGATCCCACATCTCGTCGCCGCTGCGGATGTAAAACGCGTCGGTCTCGTGAATGTGCAGCCCCGGGTCGCCCCACGCCTTCTGTTGGCGGATGGCCATCAGGATGTTCTGCGCTTCATGATCATCGCGGGTGACGTAGTGGCAATCATTGGTGGCCGCGAGTCTCAGCCCCTCGTCTTTGGCCATCTCAGCAAGGACCGCGTTCACCTGGTTCTGCTTTTCGATGCCGTTCGGTTGTACCTCGAGGAAGAAGTGGTCGGGCCCGAAGATGCTCTTGAAGGCGCGAATGGTCTCGCGGGCCGCGTCGTTCTCGCCTTTTGCGACCTTGCGACCCACCTCGCCGCCAAGGCAGGCGGTGAGGGCGATGATGCCCTCTTTGTGCTCTTTCAGCAGCTCCCGGTCGACGCGAGGGTAATAGTACTTGCCGTCGATGAAAGCGGCCGAGGAGAGCTTTTTCAGGTTTGCGTAACCGGTGTTGTTCTCAGCGAGCAGCACGAGGTGGAAGTTCTCTCGCACCTTGTCGGTGTGTTTCACGTCCCCGGTGACACTCGTGACATAAGCCTCCATCCCGAGGATGGGCTTGATGCCCGCTCCCTTCGCCCGTTGGTAGAGATCGAGGGCGCCATACATGTTGCCGTGGTCAGTGACCGCAACCTGCTTCATGCCGAGCTCGCTCACCCGTTTGACGAGGTCCTTCATCCGGATCGCGCCATCGAGGAACGAATACTGGGTGTGCAGATGCAGGTGGGCGAAGTCAGTCGTGGCCACGGCAGATCCCAAGGAACGGGTGCGAGCGAACCCGCGCATCCTAGCGAAGGGAGCCGGGGGTGGGGCGACGATCTGTCGCCCAGTGACACCTCAGGCCAGGGAGCCGTTGCCCTGCGCTTCCTCCGCCAGGAAGCAGGCGAGGGCTTTGGTGCGGCGACACAGGGAGTCGAGGCTGGAATGCTCTTCCACCTTGTGGAAATGCTTGCCTGCAGGGCCGAGCCCGTCGATCACGGGGACACCGCGGGCAGCGAGCAAGTTCGCGTCGGAACCTCCTCCTTGCAGGGGCGCCTCGCCGCAGCGCAACCCCGCCGCTCCCGCGTGGGTTTCATAGCGACGCCGGAGCCTCTGGGTGGCCTCGCTCGCTTCCATCGGGGGCCGCGACACGACACCCTGGACCTCAAAGCGGACCTCGGTGAGCCGCTCATGCCGGAGGTGGGGCGGCACGGAGGCGAACGGGTTCTCGCGCAGCGCGTTGAAGAAAGCCTGTACCCGCTCGACATCGACGAGTCGCTCGAAACGAACATCGACGACGCACCGCGCTGTGTCGGGCACCGTGTTCTTCGCGGTACCCCCCTCGACGAGGCCGACGTTGGCAGTAAGGCCGCTCGCATAATCGGTGAGCCCCTCGATCTGCGGGATGACCAAGGCGAGGGCATGAATGGCATTCGCGCCTTCGTGGTGTTTGTTGCCCGCGTGCGCGGCCCGTCCTCTCGCCGTCACCGTGTACATGGCCGCGCCTTTGCGTGCGGTGACGATGCGGTCTTCGTCACGCCCCGCTTCGAAGACGAGCGCTGCGCTCGTGCGGTCGGCGAGCCCTGCGTAAACCTCGCTAGCACTCGAGGGGGAGCCTACTTCTTCGTCGCTGACGCAAACAAAACGAGCTTTCAGCCTGTCGAACTCGAGCGGTCGCGCACGTCGGAGCGCGGCCAGGGCGAACAAGATCTCGGTAAGGCCCGACTTCATGTCGAGGGTACCCGGACCAAACACCGTGTCACCCTCACGCCGAAAATGGAGAAAGCCGAGGCTGCGAGGGAACACCGTGTCGATGTGACCGACGAGCGCCAGAGCATGGTCAACGTCGCTGGTCGCAGGCGTGGAGTAGACGCGGTGGTCGGCGAAGCGGCCGGTCGGATCGGAGATTAGACGGCGGCGAAGGCCCACGCGAGCTGCGGCTTCGTCGAGCAGCTTCGCCGCCTCCTCGACGTCATCTTTGGCGCCGGTGTGGCTCGGTGCGTTCACCAGCGTTTCGAGCAACGCCACCTGCTCGATCTCGAATATTTCGTCTACCGCTGCGTAGAGGTCCTCCATCACCCGTCTCCTTCGCCGCTCAGCCTCTCGGCTTTAGGCCTGCGGCCCTTCGGCCCACCTCGTGGCTGCAAGCATGCCACAGGCCGCGTGACGGTTTGCTCCACCCGAGTAGCGCCGAACGATCGGTGCCTTCAGCGCCTGTAGTCCGTCGAGAAAGGCCCGATACTCCGCGGCACTCGCACGCTGGTACCCATCAGGCCGCGCGTCATTGACGTCGATGAGGTTCAATCGCACCGGGATGCCCTCGAGCAGTTCGCAGAGGGCCTCCACCTCGTCATGGCCCGTGTTGACGCCGCTCATGACTGTCCATGCCACTGTCACCCTATCGTGCGTCGCCTCGGCATGTGCTCGCAGCGCGTCGCGAAGATCGAACAGCGATAGTTTGCCGGCGACAGGGAGCAGCTTTTTGCGTCGCTCCGGCAGCGCCGAGTGGAGCGAGACGATGAGTCTGAACTTATGGCCCTCCGCGGTGAAACGACGGATTTGGGGGATGAGCCCGACGGTAGAGATGGTGATGGCCTTGTTCGATACCCGTCCGCCGCAGGGGTCTGACAACACCTTCGCCGCCTGGATGACCTCGTCATAGTTGTGGAAGGGCTCGCCCTGGCCCATGAAGACCGCGCCGCTCAGTCTGCCGTCGGTGTCATCGCGCACAGCGGTGAAGGCAGCGACGATCTCCCACGCCGCGAGGTTGCGCACGAGCCCGAGGCGGCCTGTGGCGCAGAAGTCACAGCGCATGGCGCAGCCCACCTGTGACGACAGACACACACTGAAAGTACCTTCTCGCTCCAGCGGAATGCGCACCGCCTCGGACAGCGCACCGTCGGGGGAGCGAAACAAGTACTTCACGAAGCCATCGACGTCGTCATGGACCCGCTCGACGAGCTCGAGGGGCTGCCAAGCGAAATGTTGCTCGACGGCGAGGCGGACCTCGCGGCGTACCGGGACCCGCGGCGCAGGGCGTGGCTGGCCATCGGAGATGATCGAGGCGAGCACCCTGCGGGCCTCAGGGAGAGTGGCCTGTACCCCTCGTGTCGCGAGGGCCTCGACGAGGTCCGCAGGGAGCATACCCAGCAGATGCGCGAGACTGTCGCTCATGGTGCCGCACGCTCGCGCAGCTCGTGCCGCGTGCGCTCGAGCCACCCGGCCACGTCGTCGTACACCTCCTGGCGGTTCGTCTCGTTCAAGATCTCGTGACGAGCACCCTCGTAGAAACGGTGCTCGACGCGGGTGAGACCCGCGCGCTGGTAGGCGCCGAGCAGTTGCCGAACGCTCTTCAGGTTCTGCCCGACGGGGCACATCTCACCCGTGAAGACGTAGAGGGGTAGGTCACGTCGGATGAGCGCTTGGTTGCGCGGGTCCTCATTGCGCTGGGTGCCCTCCAGGAGGTCACCCCATAGGCTCGTGGTGGCGACGAATCCGCAGAGTGGGTCAGCGAGGTAGGCGTCGACCACATGGGTGTCTCGCGAGAGCCAGTCCATTTTGGTGCGCGCGGGCTCGAAGGCGCGGTTGTAGTTTCCGAAGCTCATTTGGTGCAGGAAGTTGCTGCGACCCTTGCTGCCGACACGCTTTTTCTCGACGTAGATGGCGCCCTTGCCGACCGTTGCCAGGAAGCCCACCTTGCCGCTGGTGCCGCAGAGCAGCGCACCATCGAGCTCGTCGGGAAAAGTGTAGAGGTACGTCTGCAAGAGCAGCGACCCCATCGAGTGCCCGAGCAGGAAGACAGGCAGCCCTTTGTGCTCCTTTCGCAGGAACCGCGTGAGCGCGCACAGGTCGGCGACCACCGTGTCCCAGCCACCGCTCGCCCGAAAGAAGCCGAGGTCTGCCTCGTCGCTGACGGTCTTGCCATGGCCGCGATGGTCGTCGGCGTAGACGGCGTACCCTTCCTTGGTGAAGTACCGTGCTACCTCTTCGTAGCGACCTGCATGCTCGGCGAGCCCGTGGGCGATCTGCAGGACCGCGCGAGGTTCGTCGTCGGGCAGCCAGCGATACACATGCAGCTCGGCGCCGTCGGCCGCGGTGAAACGAAAGGTGGATGCGCGCACATGACCTCCAGGGCTTACCTGATCGCTGCCCGGACCACCGAGGTCAACCTATGTCCCTCACGTGTGCAGCCGGGTGAGGCTCGGCCTGCCGCGTCCAGCGCACGGGCGCCCTTCCCCCCCTCTTATAGGGCTGCTAACCGCCCCCTCGAGGTGCTCTGTGACCGACGCTGAATCGCCTGCCCCTGTGCTCTCCATCGTGATCCCCGTCTACAACGAGGAGCCCATCCTCGAGCGGGCATTACGCGGCCTCATCGCCGAGGTTCGCACGCTGCATCGCAGCTTCGAAATCCTCGTCTGCGCAAACGGCTGTCGCGACATGACGACGGTGATCGCCCGCGAGCTGATGGCTGAGTTCCCTGAGCTCCTGCTCATCGAGTGCCCCACCCCGAACTACGGTGCGGCGCTCAAGCTCGGCATTCAAAGCGCCCGCGGCACGTTTGTGCTCTGCGACGAGATCGATCTCTGCGACGTCGACTTCTACCGCCGGGCGCTGCGGCACCTCGACCATGCACGCTGCGACCTTGTGGTGGGATCAAAGGCGTTGCCCGGGAGCCGCGATCGTCGGCCCTTCACCCGCCGCTTTGCGACACGGGTCATCAACAAGATGCTCGCTGTCGCAGTGGATTTCCGAGGTACTGACACCCACGGGCTCAAGGCGTTTCGTCGCGAGACCCTCATGCCTATCGTCGAGCGCTGCGTGGTCGATATGGACCTGTTCGCGTCGGAGTTCGTCATCCGCGCCGGGCGTGAGGGCATTCGCATCACGGAGATCCCCATCGAGCTCGAGGAGCAGCGCTCGCCCCCGATTCAGCTCGTCCGCCCCCTGCCGCGGGGGCTGAAAGACCGCGCCC
>JBMTAX010000021.1:0-15286 GCA_049429145.1 Myxococcota bacterium | reverse complement strand
CAGCGAGAACTACAGCGCTGGTGAGGTGGAGATCCCCCTCGTCGTGGTGCGCGGTGCCGAGCCGGGACCCGTTCTCTGTCTGGTGGCGGGGATTCACGGCGATGAGCTGAACGGCATCGAAATTGTCCGCCGCGTCATCGACGGCCTACAGCCCAGCGACGTCCGCGGCACAATCATCGGAGCCCCCATCGTCAATCTCTTTGGCTTCTGGAACCAGAGCCGCTACCTGCCCGACCGACGAGACTTGAACCGGCACTTCCCGGGCCGCGCCTCTGGGTCGACGGCTTCGCGCATCGCCTACGGATTTTGGCATGAGGTAGTGCAGCGGTGCACCCATCTCATCGACTTCCACACGGGCTCATTGCACCGCTCGAACCTCCCGCAGGTACGGGCCGACCTCTCTCGAGAAGATGTCGCAGCCCTGGCGTTGGCCTTCGGGGAAAAGGTGGTGGTTCATAACCCCGGCCAGCGTCACACTTTGCGCTCGCAAGCGGTGGCGGCGGGCATCGCTGCCATCCTGTACGAGGCGGGCGAGACGATGCGCTTTCAAAAGGAACACATCACCGCGGGCGTCCTTGGGACCAAGCGGGTGCTCCAGCATCTCGGAATGCAGCGGGGCTCCTCGCCGATGACGAAGAAGGGCCAGGTGTTCCTCGAGACGCGCTGGGTGAGAGCGAAGCAAGGCGGCATTGTGGAGCTAACCCCGAGTCTCGGCGACCGCGTCGACAAAGGCGACACGGTTGGGGTGATCACCGATCCGCTCCGCAATGCGAAGGGCGTCGTCACGACCTCGGCAGGAGGCGTTGTCATCGGCAAGGTGCTCGCACCGACGGTGGTGCCAGGTCTCGCCTTGCTTCATATCGGTGTGCTGAACGGTCAGATGCAGCAGAGCGAAGCTGGAGAGGAAGAGCTCGAGGAAGAGCGGCCGGAATAAGCTTTTTAGTGAGACCGCGTGAAACACGCGACCTGATCGTTCTGCGCAAGGCACACGACACCGTCGTCCCGCAGCAGCGGCGCGCCTTCCCCGTTGCCGTCTCTCGTCAGGGTCACCGGAGCCTTCCCGTCGAGGGAGACCGCCACCAGCTCTGCCGTCCCCGCGCTATTGAGCGCTGGCGCAGCAAGACAGAGCGGCAACAAGCAAAGCCCGTCGTCGGTGACCACGGGCACCGCGGCCGGTGACAGCGCAGGGGCCCGCAAAAGAAGTCGGCTCGACCCATCGGCGCCGATCAGGCTCACCATCGTGCAGGGTCGCTCCCCGGCGAGGCAGCTCACCGTCACCACTCCACGGTCACCCGGCACAAACGCGCCGCTCATCCACGTGGCCTGCGGCTCGGGGCCTGCCAGCACCATTTCCTCGCCCACCTCGAGGGAGAGTCCCACCAGCGACCGGCCCGCGTGGCTCGTTGTCATCAAGATCGCCTCGGTGCCGGTGGCGTCGACGCAGAGCAACGGAGGACGCGCAGGGTCGTGCCCCAGGGGCAGCCGGGCCACCTCCCGCACTCGCATCGTCTCGAGCTCGACGTGAGTCAAGACGCCACTGCGCACGTCAGCGATGAGGGCCACGCGGCCATCGCCACTGAGCGCATACGTCTGTCCCGCGATGCAGATCGCGGGCGCCCCCTCACGCACACAGACCACCTCCTCAGGGGGGCTAAAGCCCGTGCGACGGCGGGTCAGCAACAAGACTCGGTGGCGCATGGCAGGGGCTCTGACGACGGCACCAGCGTCGCCCACGAGCAACTCGGGGGAACCGTCGGCGCGCTCCTTGTAGATGCCGCCAGGAAGCCCGGGCCCGCTGGCGCGGAACAGCAAAGCGCCATCATCGGCGAGGGTGACGTCGTGCACTTCGACCCCGGCCCGCTGCGCGATGGCAGGCCGACGCAGCTCTTGCGACTGAAAAGAGGGCAGGTCGTGGGTGCGCAGCTTATGGGACAACGATCTCACCTCCGACGACTTCGTCGCCCGGCGGAACCACCTCGATGATCTTAGTGGCGAGGCTGCCTTCAATGTCCGCGTGTCTGTCGCCGAGGGGAGGCAACGTCATGCGCGCGGGCTCACTCACTCCGGGAAACTCGGGGATCACGCCATCGCCCGGCGCGCCGTAGAAGCTCGTCGCCTTCAGGGACTTCCAGGAGCGGTCGAAGTCCTTGGCGCGCCACACATGGTCTTTCTCATACCCCCAGCCGTGCTTGGCGACGAGGTAGCGCTCCCCACCGTCGTCGAAATATCCCTCGACAACGGCGTAGTGGGCGCGATCGCCGCCCCGAGCGGTGGGGTTTCCGTTGAAGTCGACGTCGAAAGCGACGATGGCAGGATGACCTTTGTCAAGGACGGCGTACAGATCGTCGAGGGTCGCTCGCTCATGAATGGATGCCTTGTACCCAAAGTGAGCGGCGGTCTCGGCGAGGTGGCGTCCGGTGAACATCTCACCCACGGCGGTGTATCCTCGCTGTTGTGCGACGTCGAGGATGCGCTCATCTGTGGTCGGAGCGAAGTTGTAGTGCTTGCCGAGGCCGCCCTGGTCGGCGTCGCTGACGAGTGGCGCGGGGTTCTCCACGTCGCGCTGATGCCAAAAATCCATCACCATCCCGAGGGCGTAGAGACCACAGGTGGGTCCTTGCTGCACGCGTTGTGGCACGTCGGCAGACTTGGCACGGGCGAGGAGCTGCGCGCGACTCAGCGACGTGGCGGCTCGCGCCCCCGGAGCATTTACCTCCATACCGTCGGGCGCATAGTGCCGCGCGGGTCCGCTCACAGCGTCCACAGACGTTACAGGGTCGAGTCCTAGGGTGACCGATACCGAAGCCGGGGAAACGCGGTGGAGACGCGCCAGGGTGTCGAGGAAAGGCATAAGAGGGAGTGTAGCAGGCGCAAGGCGCCGAGGGCTCCTCCACTTGTCGGACCTTTGCATACATGTAGGCAAACGTGCGCAACCCCACCCTGCGAACGCCGATATCCGTCCTGCACGGCGGGCCCTGTGCCGGCCGACGGAGTCACCCATGTGCAGCGCAGCCCCCGCCATACCGCAGGTCCTCGCTCCCCTTTCGACAGGCGCGGCGAGCTGCGATCGAGGGCTGACGCTGATTGCCTTCGTCGCAGGGCGTCATCTCGCCGAAGAGCGTCGCTTGCCTGAGGATCCCGCGGCAGCGACCAGGGAGGTGCTCAGTGCGCTCCCGCTGGAGCTTCTCGGAGACCGCTGCCGCCTCCAAGACCCCGTCGTGCGGCGTTCGGTGCCCCCGCGCGTCGTTGAGGCATGGCGATTCTTCACGGGCACGTTGGCTTTGCTCGATGACGTCAAGGTCGCGGTGAGCGATGTGCCGGTCTCGTCCGAGCACCAGCCGGTGTGGGTGGTCTTTACTGCAGTGGGACCGATGGGGGGCTTTCTCGAGGTGTATGACGCGCGCGGTGCGCCGCTGTGCTCTGCCAGGCGCGTCGGCAGGGGCGAGGTGCGGTGGGACGACGCCTTCGGTGCGTCACGAGCGAAGGCGAGAGGCCTCGCTCGTCGGGGTGAAAAACAGTTTTGAGCGAACCGACGGTCGACGCAAATCCCACTCTCAGGGCTGCGTCCCGAGATAGCCGAGCAAGGTCCGGTTGAGCTGCGCACTCATCTGGTCGGGGTCGAGGCGGCGACCTGCGGGAGTACCGTCGAAGATGAGGGCCTGGTCGAGAATCGAGAAGAGGATGCGGTGGATAAAGTCGCTGGCCAAGGCGGGGTCATCGTGGGTGATGTCGGTGCGACGTCGCTCTAGCAAACAGGCGATGCGACCCGCCACGAAGGTACCAAGCTCGATGTCACGGGCGCGGTGGACGTCATCGCGCGCAGAGGCCATCAGCAGTGCGCGTCGTAATCCAGCCTGCTGAATGTGCGACTGAACGACGAACTCGCAAAACCGCGCCGTGACCTCGGGGAAGGGTACCCCATCCCATGCGGTGGGCTCGAGGGCCCGATCGGCGGTGGCACGCAGCTCGTCGTTGTACCGCTCGTGCAGGGAGTGCAGAACCGCATCCTTCGAGGAGAAGCGGGCATAGAACGCCCCCACCGAAGAGTTTGCCCGCTTCACGATATCAGTGACCCCGATGGCCTCGAAGGGTCGCTCGTCGAGCAACACCGCCGTGGCGTCGAGCAGCCTCAGCAATGTCCGTTGGCTGCGGTCCTGCACAGGCGGCCGCACCCATTCGATGGCGGGCGCAGCTTGGGGATTCGCCACAGCGGGGTGTGCCTCGGTCATGGGAGTCGTGTAGTCGATGGAGCGAGAATGTCACGGGGGCGCAGCGGAGGACGCGGTGTTCGACCCGCAGAAGGCCCCCAGGGAGATTCCCCAGCCATAGAGACTTGTGAACCCCGCGCACCTGAGCCGGGTATCGCAAAAACCCGGTGGGACCACATTTCGCCTCCGCCTGTTAGGCCCAGGCGCCCTGCCCTGTTCATGCGCACTGGTATGGGTCCCAGGCCGCGATGGCCCTCACAGGAGACAATCGTACACGCGAGACTCTGTCTCGAGGACCGCCTTGGTCTGGTCGTCGATGGCCGCCGCGATGCTCTCTTTGATGCGACGACACACAAAGCCTCGCGCCTCACCCAGCGTCGCGTCGTCGGCATCCGCAAGCCCCTGCTCGGCGGCGGTGGCGCGCAGCGAGGTGAGCCACGCCGGGTGGTCACGACAACCGTGAGTGCCGAGCTCGAGCGCAAACTCTGCCCTGCCGGGTGCACCCACTTTGGCTTCAGGTCCCGCCATGAGACGAGTGCATACGAAATCGACGACGCTGTCGTAGGCGGCGCTGTCAGCGTCGGGCAACCCGAGGTTTCTCGCCCTCGCCCTCGTCTTCGCCTGGACTTCGAGGAGCTCGGCGCCGATGACTGGCTTCACCTCCACCGGGGTCACAGGGGTGGGTGTCTCCGCCGTACAAGACGACAAGAGCATCAACGTCGCGACCCGTCGCCACCACCCTCGACTCGCCATTGCGCTCTCCTCTTCGCGTCTTCCGACGTTCGAGGTTTGTATGCGCACCGGGCTGTCATGCAAAGGGCCAAAAGCGGTCCCATCGGGCCTGACGAAAGCAGAAAATGGTGATGAGGACCTGCCTCGGTCGTCACCATGCATCGTCGTCGCTCCCACGCTGCGTGCCGGGCCGTGCGCCCTCGTCTCGATGCGAGACAGCCGCCGGTGTCGACTGCGAGAAGGGGGAAAGCAGGGGTAGGGTGACAAACGGCTCGAACAAACGGAGGGAACACATCCATGACGATCATCAGCGCCCTGGTCTCTTTCCTGTCCCGCTTTATCTTCGAGATGCCCGATTGGACGCTCGGCAATCACGGCCCAGCGCTGCGGGCCACGATTCAAGATCGTTGTCGCGACAACTGCCAATAGGGTGAGGACTCGCACAAATGGCGGGCGAGAGGGGCTCCAGGCCCCTCTCGTGCGTTTTGGGGCCTACCGTCGACGATCAGCTCGACCGCTCGAGCATGAAGGTGCCGTGCTCGCGATCTTTCACGACACCCGGGAACGTCAAGACTTGGTTGTGCATCGCGAGGTGAACTCCGCTGCCGAGGAACTGCACTGCCAGCAAGGCCTCGGTGAGGTTCTGCAGCGCGTCGGTGGTGCGGAGTTCATAGGGGCGCATGGCCCCCGTAAGTACCACCGGGACGGGGGGACGGCCGCGCTCGAGGATTCTCTCGCCGCTCTTGGCGAGACGATCGGTTCCATGCACGACGACCACCCCGTCGCTGGCCCGGGCCTCCTTATGAACCCACTCCGCGATGAGATCATGATCAGCCTCATCCATCTCGAGGCTGTCTTTGTTCATCAGCGCCACGCGCCGCAGCGCAACGCCACGAAGCTCGAGGCGCGCCAACATCACGTCGAGCACACTGACGCGATTCGCGAGCACGCCCTGCAGCGCGTCGTAGGTCTTCTCGATGGTCCCGCCCGTCGACAGGAGCACGATCTGTTTTTTGGTCACGGCGGCCTCCCACCTGCGCACAGGTCACGTCATCGACGATGCCCCGCCCGCGCAGAGGTCGAAAGCCCTTTCCGCACGCGGTGAGCGCAAAGCCAGCGCGCGGCGCAGCCGCTGGCCCCCCGAGGCCTCGGGAGGAGAACTTGCGCGGCCCCTTGGCCACCGCAGTTCTGCTAAAAGACCCGATATGGCGTGGGGTGCAGCGAGACGCGCGTGGCATGCGGGCAAGGGGCTCTCTCCCCTGATGCTCTCTGCGGCCGTGCTCGCCTGCAGCTGCAGCGAAGACGGTACGAGCAAGTCACGTCGCTACATAGAGCTGTCCTCGGCACTGTCCCAAGCTCCGCCGCCGGTGCTCGGCGCCTTTCGCACCGACCCCAAAAGCGGGGCCATGGTGGCCCCATGGGGAGCCCACGAAGCGACCCTGAGCATCGTTCCTGAATTGCAGCGGCAGACCCTGGCGTCTCTCGAACGGGGCCGACCTCGTCGTGGTGCGACCGTCCTCCTCGAGGCCAAGACAGGCCGCGTGCTCGCCCTCGCGGGGTACTCGTCGACACAGGGGCATGATGAGGGCATCGCTTTACAGGCCTTCGCGCCTGCCGCGAGCATCTTCAAGATCCCCGCCGTGTCCGCACTGCTGCGTGCAGGCCTCTCACCCGACGAGGAGGTCTGCTTCAGCGGGGGCAAACGCCGCCTGGCACCTCGACACCTCGACGACGAGGTCGCCAGTCGGTGCGCCCCCATGGGGGACATTATCCCTTTGTCCCTGAACGCTGCTCTGGCCCGACTCGTCGACAAGCGTCTGCCACTCGGCAGTTTGCGCGAGGAGGCGCAACGCTTTGGCTTCGATCGTCCCGTCCCCTTCGTTCGGCCGGTCGAGACCTCGCTCGCCTCCATCCCCGCGGATCGCTTCGAGCGCGCCAAGGCAGGTGCTGGTTTTGGCGACGTGCACCTGTCGGCCCTCCACGGGGCGATCATTGCGTCGATCCCGGCGAACCGGGGCCAGCTGGTTTGGCCGCGCCTCGTCGATGCCACGAGCGGCGGAGAGCCCGTGCCCACCGCGACGACAGAAACCGTGATGTCCGAGACGCAAGCCCGCGAGCTCGCGCGGCAGATGAAGCGCACCGTGCTCGAGGGCACAGGTCGCAAAGCCTTCTCCCAGCGTCCGTCGTCGCTGGCGCAGGTGAGCGTAGCGGGGAAGACGGGATCCCTCACCATTCATGAGACCGCTGCCGACTATTCTTGGTTCGTCGGCTATGCTCCCGTGGACAAGCCTGAGGTCGTCGTCGCCACGGTGATCGAAAACGAGGTCGCACTCTGGTATGTGCGGGGACCAGAGGTGGCGCGCGACGCCCTCGCAGCGTATTTTCAGCTTCGACGCCACGCCGCTGTGGCCCAGCGGTCGGTGCTCGACTCCACGCAGCTACAATAGCGCCCCGCCTTGCGCTCTCCCCGTCGTGATGTTCTCTCCCCGCAGCGGAGTAGCCGGGAGGAACCCTGATGAGCGTCAAAGATGAACTATTAGCAGCGCTTGCCCCCATTGTGACGGCGGTGGAGGAACTCGTGCTCGATGATGAGGAAGCTGCAACGCTGTACCTCACAGAGCGTTTCCCACTCGACGGAGCGCTCTTGGTGCAGGTCAGGACGCTGCTGCGCGCGGGTATCGAGGATGGCTCATTGTGTGATCGAGAGAACGCAGGGGTGCGCTTCTCTCGGCTCAAGAAAGCGGTGGGCGACGAGGCCGCCATCGACCTCGTGCACATGCACGGGCCCGGGCCGGGCCACCTTCATCCCCGCGGCGAAGTCGACCTCTGCTTTGCGGTCAGCGGACAGCCGCGCTTCGACGGCCGGACCCAGGGCTTTACGGTGTACAAGCCGGGCTCTTGGCATGTCCCCACCGTCGACGGGGGCGAGATGGACATCATTTATTTCCTGCCGGGTGGCGCCATCACCTTCGGCCCGCCTGCCGCGTAAGCTCCGTCGTATGGTCGCCATGACGACGAGCCTCGACGCCTGCATAACAAAGGCATCTCACACAGGAAGTGGCGCGATGCAGTCGGGTTCGTTGTAGGCGACGGAGTTGACGCGTTTTGACACGGGCACGCGCTGCAGTGCCTCATCACGGCACGGACGAAGGAGCAGCTCGACGGCGGGCAGCTCGAGGCTGCTGTCGAGCCAGGCGCGCTGCTCTTCCTCGCTCTCTAGAATCACCGGCATGCGATCGTGCACCGGTGTGACCACTCCGTTGGCGGTGGTGGTGACGACGGCGACGCTGTCGAGCTCGAGAGCAGCGTTGTGCTCCCACAAAGCAGCCATGGCCATCGGGGCCCCTGACCGCAGCGAAAAGTAAGCGGGTCGTTTGTCCTTGGGGCCCAAGGTCTGCCACTCGTAGAAACCGTCGAAGGGCACGAGACATCGCCGACGGGCGAAGGCGCGGCGAAAGCTCGGCTTCTCCGCGACGGTCTCTGCGCGGGCGTTGCTGAAGGTGGGAAGCTTCTGCTCGCCCGGTTTTACCCACGACGGTACGAGGCCCCAGCGAGCGGAAACCAATTCACGGTCGCCGCCAACCTCGGCCACACGGACCAACGCCACGTCGGTGCTCGGGGCGACGTTGTAGCTCGGGCCAAGGGAGGTGCGGTTGATCGCGCCGAAATGACGGGCCACCTCTGCCATGCTGGTACTGCGCACTGCTCTGCCACACATTCCCTGCTCCTGCGTCTTGATGTTTCTGCCACTACCAGGGGGAGGCAAAATCGACATGCGTCGATGTGCGCACCCGGCTCGCTCCGAAAAGGGCGTCTGTTGCCAGACCCTCCCCCCGTCAAGCAAAGCTCGTCCGGGGCCATCCACCCAACAACGCAGACAGAGCAAAAACCCGCTCATGCGAATTTTCGCCTCACCCTGCTTCGGCGTGGCGAACCCAAGAGGGAAGCGTAGCGAAGCGGTCGCGAAGCTGCCGCTGTCCACTCGACCTGAGTAGTCGCCTCGACGGGTGGACGATGGAGAGGTTCTGTGGGGAGACCGCTGGCATCGCCCCCGTCCGTCCCGTGCAGCGCTCGCTCAGGAGCAGTGCGCATCCCTCGCCTACCCTCTCGTTGACCTCACAAGGGCATAACCTCAGGGTGATCCCCGTCGACACTGGTGGCCGAATAGACCTTTCCCCGCGGAGTCGCGTCGCCCGTCGGCCATGATAGCCATGCCGCCGCTGCGGGCGGGGCTGAGTTTGATCAGCCCTCGTGCAAATGCCCTGTTGATGTCAGCGAGTGCAAGCGCCACGACGCCGAGAGCATCGGGCGCGACGGTGTCCGAACAACAAGCACAAGCCAACGACCATTCCGCAGGCCCATGACCCGGGAGCGCGCGCCCCCGGCAAGGGCGTGACGCACGCGCAGCCCTCGACGACGCTGGACGGCAGGTCTCGAGAGGTGCTGGCATCTCCAAGGTTGCCTGCGTCATGGTCGGTCATTCCTCCGCCGGGACCAGCCTCCCAGCCTGCGTCGATGAGACCACCCCCATCCGGTAAAGGGTCGCCGCCCGCATCGACGATGCCACTGTCGGAAAGGCCTCCATCATCGAGGCCGCCCGCGTCGGTGGTCTCGAGGATCACAGGCTCTACATGGATGGCGTCGAACACCAAGCGGCGCCGCTGGCTGAAGGGTTCGCCGGTGCTGTCGTCGAGGCGCACCCATTGGTCGCCGCCAGCAGCGAACGGGAGTACGGCGAGCTCATGCCAGCCGTCGACGATACTTTGGTCGACCACGAAGGACGTCTCTTGCCCGGCGTGGCGCACCCGATAGGGTGCTTGCACCGACGTGGCTTGTGAGCCAGCGTCGAGGAACACCGAGATGCGATAGGTGCCCGGCACCTCGAATCGAAGTGCATAGTTGCCATAGTTATCGGGCTCAGAACCTGCGTACGCATAGGTCCACCGTGCAGAGCCGCCATGACCAGCGGGGGCGTTCCAGCGCCACCCCTCGGGAGCGCCCGCGAAAGTTGCGCAAGCGTCGGTGTCGTCGAGAATTCGCCCGGCCGCGCCGATGGACAGACAGCCCACGCAATCGGCGCTGCAGCTCGTGGGACCCTCCTCACCAGTACAATGCCCATCACCGCAGACGGGCGACGGCGCCGTGAACGCGGCGAGCTCAGCGTGGCCCCCGTTGAAGACGTCAAGGTCGACGTCACCACTGATGCCTGCCACCTCCCCCGTCCACGACCGCTGCCAGAAATCCCAACGGCTCGCATTGGGCGGAAGATCGGGGCACGTGGGAACGATGTTGGCGAACCAGAAGGGATAGCCCGCGTCTTCAAATTCCGTGGTCTGGATACGAGTCTGCCAATAATAGCGATAGCTATAGAGTATGGGCTTTACGCCAAGCTCACTCTCCACCCGATCGAGCCAAATCCAAATGGCCTCCCGCAGCTCTGCTGGGCTCAGGGCGTCCCCGGCGTCCTCGTCGTCACTGTCTTCGATATCGAGTACCGGAGGTAAGTCGCCAGGACCGAGGGGACCCATACGTTCAAGAAAAAGCTCTGCCTGGGCCAGTGGGTCTTCGCGATTGATGAAATATTGATAGGCCCCACGCAGGATACCACTCGAGGCAGCCCCCGCCCAGTTCTCGTCGAAACGCTCGTCGATATCTTCGAGTCCGTGATTCACTCGAATGAAAGCAAAATCGACACCATCGGAAGCCACTTGGTCCCAATCGATGCTCCCCTGCCACTTGGAGACATCGATGCCTTCCACTGTCTCATCGTCAGGACAGGTAGGAGCAGCGTGCGCCGGCACTGCGGCAATCCATGCGAACAACAGGGAGAGAAGCTGCAACGAAGAGCTCTTCATGGAGCGCTAGTAGCGCGACCGACAGCACGCCAATAGCCCGTTTGACGCACGCACATGCGAAACGAGTGGCGACACTGGGTTGGCCTGACCCGTGCTTTGGGGATGCAGGCCTCTCGCGCTCGGCTACGACGATGAAGCCCTGGCGCCAACAGGAATGGCGGACGCCGCCGAAGAGCAGGAAGTGCCCCGATGACGTTCCTCCGAACCCCGATCCCCCCCCTGCGCAAAGCGATTGCGCCGCCACCAGAAAGCAGGAAGCCTGCATGGATGTTGGTTCCTGACCTCGACCATGTCGCACGACGCGCGCAATGTGTGCTCGCCTTACTCATGCGCGCCCAAATCGAAGACGCGCTGCGAGCTGCCCCCGAGCGCGCACCAAGCTGGGTTCGACCCCTCGAGAAGCTCGAGAGCTGGCTTTTGCACGAGCGACTCGATGGACACCTCAGCAAAGAGGAGAGTTCGCTCTTGCGTGCAAAGTGGGGCGAGTGGTCAGGAGAAGACAGCAGTGCGTCGGCGTGGCGGCTCGAAGGCTTGGCCGTCCTCGTCTACGCCTTGGGACGGAAGACACCCGTGCCACCCTTGCATCAGGCTGCCGAGTCAGAGGAGGTGTTGGCTGCCATGCCCTTCCTCGGCACCCTCGGTGACGTCCTGGCAGGAGCGCGGCTGTGCGCCGCAGAATCCCTCGATCAAACCCGACGCAAGGTGGCAGTGTGGCGCTGGCGCGCCAAGACCGAGCTGCTGCATCGTGGTGGCGTCGCGCCCTCGAGCGGAGAGCCGTTCAGTGCCATGGTGGAGCGCGCCGCGGGCAACGCCGAGAAGGCCGGAATGACGACGGTGCTCAGAGGTGACTTCGACGTCGGGGGTCGGCCTTATGCCTCGCTCAGCGACGGCGAAGTGCGCACGCTGGCGTCGGTCGCCGTAGAGCGGAGCCGCGCCGTCGATTGGGTCTGCGGCCGCGGGTCGTGGGACGCCCCTCTGGAATTGTGAAAGTACGAGCGCGGGAAGGCTGGGGAGCGCCACTGTGAAGGTGCGGCATTCATGCCTCGACCGGCCGCCGCTCCGTGCGTTTGTAGTTCGTAGGATCGAGCCCATGTTTCGCGATGCGCAGTCCCATCTTGCGCTCGGTCAGCCCAAGGCTGCGGGCGGCCTTGGCGCAATTGCCATTGCTGCTCTTGATGGCTTCGATGAGCAATTCGCGCTCCACTTCGGCGAGGCGGGTATCCAGAGAGCGGTGGCCGATCGCAGTGGGCTCAGACATCTGCAGTGTTGGGGGTAGATGATGGCTGCGGATGACGTCTTCATCCGCAAGCAGAACCGCTCTCTCGACGGCGTTCTCCAGTTCGCGCACGTTGCCAGGCCAATGGTACGCCGTCAGCAAATCGATGGCAGGGGTCGAGATTCGACGCACCTTGCGCTTCCCGGCGCGGCCATATTTGTCGACGAAATGATCGGCAAGTTGCAGAATGTCAGCCTTGCGGTCGCGGAGCGCAGGGACGACGATGGGAAATACATTGAGGCGCCAATAGAGGTCTTCTCGGAATGATCCTGACGAGACACGCTGTGCCAAATCACGGTGGGTCGCTGCGATGATGCGAACGTCAGAGCGCAAAGTTTTGGTGCCTCCGACCCTCTCGAACTCTTTCTCTTGTAGTGCTCGCAGCAGTTTCACCTGAGCGATCGGCGAGAGGTCACCTACCTCGTCGAGGAAGAGCGTTCCCCCGTGCGCCAGCTCAAAACGGCCCTTGCGCTCTTTGGTGGCGCCCGTGAACGCCCCCTGCTCATGCCCAAACAGCTCGCTCTCGAGCAGCGTTTCAGGAAGTGCGGCACAGTTGACCTTGATGAACGGCTTCGATTTGCGGGGTCCCTCGTAATGAATGGCCGAGGCGACGAGCTCTTTGCCGACGCCGCTCTCCCCAAGGATCAGTACAGTGGCGTCGCTCGAGGCCACTTGCCCGATCAAGTCGTACACCGACTGCATGGCGCGAGAGCTGCCGACGAGGTTCTGGGGACGAAAGCGGTCCTGCAACGCATTGTGCAGGCGCGCGTTCTCCTCGCGCAGACTGTGCTGCTCCAGCAAGGTGGACTGCCTCGCCTTGACGGCTTGCGCGATGAGCGAAGCGATAATGGTGAGCAGCCGCAGGTCTTCGTCGAGGGCGATATCATCACGAAAGAGCCGGTCGGCGCTCAACGCACCGAACACTTCTCCCCCGCTGGTGATGGGCACGCAAACGAACGATACGTCGCGCTTATCGACGTGCCGCCGCGCCTTGGTCCGATCGAGAAAGTAGGGGGCTTCGGCGATGCGAGGGACGACGGCAGGACGGTTCTCAGCGACGACGCGACCTGTAACCCCCTCGCCGACGCGATAACGACCTCGACTCTGCTGCGCTGCAGAGAGACCCCAGGCCGCCTCGATAAACAGCTCGCCGGTGCGCTTGTCTTGCAGGGTGAGAGTCCCGCGCAGCATACCCATGTGCTCGGCCATGGAGCGCAGAATAGGCTCAGCCACGTCACGAACGTCTTCGCTGACGGCGATGCGCTGGCTGATGTCGAAGAGAAGCAGGAGTTCTTTGGTATCGCGCGGCGCCGGCCGTGGGGGGCTCTCATCCATGGCGACGTGCCTACATTTTTGTAGGACTCAGGAAAAGCCCCGGCCTCACCAGGAGGGAGTCTCACCCCTAAATATACGGATCTAATGGATTTTTTTCATGCGTACCGTGGGCTACGGTTGCGTAGGTTTTGTGGTCGTCCAAAAGCTACATTTCCGTAGCATTTTGCGGCGCTGGGTGCGCCAGAGCCCGCTGTTGACGCGGTGCATTGCATTGGCCCGAGGTTTGCTCACGGGCGCGGGTCAACCACGCGCCTGTCGAGGCGAGGAGATTCCCCTTTCCCATGAACGCCGACACCCAGTTCCTTGTGAACAACACCTGGATGCTCACCGCGACGCTCCTCGTCTTCGTGATGCATCTTGGTTTTGCCTGCCTCGAGGTAGGCCTGACCCGCGCCAAGAATACGGTGAACATCCTCTTCAAGAACGTCACGATCGTGGCCATCGGTACGCTCAGCTACGCCCTCGTGGGCTTCTCGCTGATGTACCCGGGGGAGGCTTTCGCCGGCGGGTATTTCGGTTTCGCAGGCTTCGGCATCGGCACCAATGCCGAGGGCATCACCGCGGCCTACAACCCCGGCTATACCTATTGGACCGACTTTCTCTTCCAAGGAATGTTCGCGGCCACGGCAGCGACGATCATTTCGGGTGCCGTCGCGGAGCGGGTCAAGCTGCACAGCTTCCTGGTCTTCTCTGCCGTGTACGTCGCCCTCGTCTACCCGATGGTGGGCATGTGGCAGTGGGGCGGCGGCTGGCTGAAAGCCCTCGGCTTTTACGATTTCGCAGGCTCCACCATCGTGCACGGCGTGGGCGGTTGGGGAGCGCTCGCCGGTGTGTGGATCGTCGGACCTCGGCTCGGCCGTTACGTGGGTGACTCCGTGCGGGCCATGCCCGGGCACAGCATGCCCCTCGCCACCATCGGCGTGTTTCTGCTGTGGTTTGGCTGGTATGGCTTCAACGGCGGCTCCGTGCTTTCGGCTGACCCAGGCCCTCTCTCTTTGGTGTTCGTGACGACCACGCTGGCCGCGGCAGCGGGCGTACTCACGGCGATGTACACCGCCAACATCGCGCTGCAGAAGCCCGATCTCTCTATGGTACTGAACGGCGCCCTCGCGGGGCTCGTGAGCGTCACGGCGGGTGCTGACGTCGTCACGCCCACCGACGCGGTATGCATCGGCGCAGTAGGCGGCGTGCTGGTGGTGCTCTCTGTGCTTTTCTTCGATCGCGTGCGGCTCGATGACCCTGTTGGGGCCACCAGCGTGCACCTCGTGTGCGGCGTGTGGGGCACGCTCGCCGTGGGGCTCTTCACGGACAAGCCGCTGCTGCCACAGCTCATCGGCGTCGCAGCCGTGGGTGCCTTCTGCTTCTCGACGAGCGCCTTGCTCTTCTTCGCCCTGAAGAAGCTTGGTGCGCTGCGGGTGAGCGAGGAAGAGGAGCTGCGCGGCCTCGATATCGAGGAGCACGGCATGGAGGCCTACCCGGGCTTTCAATTCTTTGTGAACCAATAGGGCCGCAGGGGACTTCTATGAAGCTCATCATCGCTTACATCCAGCCCGACAGACTGAACGCCGTGAAACAGGCGCTGTACGAGCGGGACATCTTTCGCATCTCGGTGACCAATGCCCTGGGCTGCGGTGCTCAGCGCGGCTTCGCGGAGAGCTACCGCGGGAGCATCGCAGAGGTGAACCTTCTCAAGAAGGTACGCCTCGAGATCGCCGTCAATGAAGAGTTCGTGAAGCCCTGCGTCGCTGCCATTCTCGAGGGGGCTCGCACGGGAAATATCGGCGACGGCAAGATCTTCGTGCTCGATCTCGGTGAGTGCATCAGCATTCGCACGGGCGCCACGGGACCCGAAGCCATCGGCTGAGGGTGCGCTCGAGGCC
>JBMTAX010000020.1:0-15401 GCA_049429145.1 Myxococcota bacterium | reverse complement strand
CCCCAGTGAGGCTGAGCGATTGCCCTCGTGGCGTGGTCATCTTCAGCGCGAAGAGCTGTTGCGTCGCACCGCGCTCTCCACAGACGGGACCGTCGCCGCCATCGCGGCGGTGCTCGAGGTTCTGCCCGACGACATCGAGGCGGTCAGGCAGGTCGTCACCTCGTTAGAGTCGCTGCTTGGTCGCTGGCGAGGGGAGAGAACCTGGTCGCTTGGGCTCGGTGGGATCCCCGTCGTCCGGGCAGCGATGCTCCACCTGATTCTCGACGACCAAGTCAAACTTGTCCCCATTGCCTTCGTGCTGATGGCGCTGCTGCTGCTGTGGCTGTATCGACGGGTGCACGGCGTGGTGTTGCCACTCATCGTCGCGGCCCTGCCAGCTGCCCTCGTCATGGGCATCATGGGCCACCTCAGCGAGCCCATCGGCGTCATCAATCAAGTGTACTTCACGCTACTCCCCGTGATCGCCGTCTCCGGTGGAATCCACTTGATGAGCCGCTACTACGAAGAACTCGCGCTCCTGAGTCCCCTCGCGGGACCCGTGAGCGCTGCGGGTCGACGAGAAGCCATCGTACGGGCGGTGCGTGCCGTAGGCGCTGCCTGCCTGACTTCATACGCCACCACCATGGTCGGTCTGCTCTCGCTGCAAGTATCTTCGATGCCCATCCTGCGGAGCTTCGGGCTCTACTCCGCCGCGGGCGTCGCCTTCGCATGGCTCACCCTCGTCATCGTTGTACCGCTGGTTGTCACGACGACCCGTGGTCGACCGCTCCCTGAGGCGCAGCTCACCACCTCAGGCCTCGAGCGCGTATTGCACGGCACCACCCAAGTCGCCCTGCGTGCGCCCCGCCGCACCTTGCTCGCGACCCTGGTTTTGCTCGCCGTCTGTGCCGTCGGCGGCTGGCAGGTGGTCATCGACAACAGCCTCAGCGGGATGTTGCGCGATGACCACCCGGTCACGCGCACGGGAAGGCTCGTCGACGAGGCATTGCTGGGCCTCGCATCGATAGAAGTCGAGCTCGCAGGTCCACCGGGGACCTTCGACGAGCCAGCGCTGCTAGAGGAACTGCTTCGCCTAGAGGGGACGCTTCGTGAGCTGCCTGATGTCTTGCTGGTCCACGGCCCAGCGGGCCTCGTGAGCCGCACCCAAGAGGCCCTCACGGGCGAGAGGGGTCTGCCATCGACGCGTGAGTTGGCGGCCCAGCTCGCCTTCCTCCAAGAGGGGTCAGGGCTGTATGAGAGGTTCCTCACCGACACCCGCGACCGAGCCCGTATCGTCATTCGCGTCACCGACATCGGCGGTCAACGCTTCCGGGTTCTCGAGCAGCGGGTCGAAGCGGTGCTCGCTCGCTTTCATGAGCACCACGTCGTTCACTCTGCCCAGCTTCGCAGCGAGGTCACGGGCACATCGGCTTTGCAGTACGCGGGAGTCAACCGCTTGGCGGAGGACCTACGGCTCTCTTTGCTGACAGCGTGGATCATCATCTTGGCGATCCTGCTGCTGCTGTTTCGCTCGCCCCGCATCGCCCTCGTGTCGGTGCTGCCAAACGCGCTGCCTCTCGTCGCGGGCTATGCGCTACTCGGCTACATGGGCTGGCCTCTCGAGCCGGGACCTGCGGTGATATTCACCGTGGCGCTCGGCATCGCGGTCGACGACACCCTACACATTCTGCTGCGATTCGAGGAACAGCGACATGCCGGACGGGGCCCCACGCTCGCCATCGAAGAAGCGCTCGCCCACACGGGGAAGCCGGTGGTCATCACGAGCGTGATTCTTATCGTGGGTTTCGCCGTCAACATGGGGAGCGCATTTCCGAACAATGCCCGGGTCGGTGCCCTCGGAGCGTTCGTGATCGGAGTGGCACTTCTCGCCGACCTGTTGCTCCTGCCGGCGCTGTTGCGCCTCGCCTTCTCCGAGGGCTCGCACGAGCGCCATGGTCGGGGGGAGTGGCATCCTGAGCACAGCGCGAAGTAGCGTATCAGGGTTATCGTGCTGTGGAGGCGCCCGTGTTCCAGCTCTTGGTGCACGACAAAGCAGGTCGAGTTGCGTACCACGCGTTGGGGTCGGCTCCGCTCCACATCGGGCGCAGCGACGACAATGACCTCGTTTTGCCCGATGCGAGCGTTTCGAAATCCCACGCAATCCTCGAGCAGAGTACGCGCGGCTTCGTGCTGCGGGATCTCGGCAGCACCAACGGCGTCTTTCTCGACGGCGAGCGCGCCCTCGGCGGCGAGCCGATCGAGGTCGGGCTCGGCAGCGTCATAGGCATCGGCGACTACAAGCTCATCCTCGCCGCGGCCCCCGCCCCCGCTCGAGGAGGCTTTCATATCGGTGTCACCGAGCCGAATGGGAGGCACCACGTCTTTGCGGCGCGCGGCCAAGAGGTCACCCTCGGCAGCGACCACAGTTGCGACGTATTGCTCGAAGGCGACGGGGTCGCGCCCCGACATCTACGGGTCATCGAGCGAGAAGGGCGCCTCATCATCGCCGACCTCCGCTCTGCCACGGGCACGTTCCGAAACCAAGAGCGCGTGCAATCCCCCATCGTCGTGCATCCCACCGATCTCATCCGCGTAGGCTGCTTTCACCTGACCTTCTCCGACCTCGGTACCTCGAAGCCCCTCACCGCCCCGGCCTTGGCATCCGTCGTCGACGAGCGGACCATACCTACGCAAGAGCCGGTAGAAGAGGCCGACGAGGACCTATAGGCCCACCTCGAGCAACGAACCATAGGCCGGTGGATTCTGCGGCGGAGCGAGGCTATGGGTCTCGTGTTTGCGCCAGCGGAGGTTCACCATGCGCTCGTTCGCCCGTTTTTTCGTCGCAGGCCTGCTCTCATCAGGGCTCGTCGCCCCCGCCCTCGCCGACGAGGGGATGTGGCCTTACAATATGGTCCCCGTCGAGGCCGTCGCGAAGGACCACGGCTACACCCTGACGGATAGCTTCCTCGCGAACACGATGCGCTCGAGCGTGCGCTTCAACAACGGAGGGTCGGGGAGCTTCGTGTCGGCCCGCGGTCTCGTGATGACCAATCACCACGTGGGCGCCGACTGCATTCAGAAGTTGGCGAGCGGCGATGGAGCCGTCGACATCATGAAGGAAGGTTTCTACGCCGCGGTGGCTGACGACGAGAAACGCTGTCCTGACCTCGAACTCAACCAGCTGCAGGAGATCGAAGATGTCACCGAGGCTGTGCGGGCCGCGGCTACCGGCAAGCCCTCAGAGGCGGCACAGAACGCAGCACGGAAAGCAGAGATGGCCCGCCTCGAGCAATCATGCGCCGAAGCAAGCGGGCTGCGCTGCGACGTGGTCACCCTCTACGCCGGAGGCGCATATCATCTCTACAAATATAAGAAGTACACCGATGTACGCCTCGTGTTCGCACCTGAGATCGACGCTGCGTTCTTCGGCGGTGACGATGAGAACTTTACCTATCCACGCCACTGCCTCGATGCCGCATTCTTTCGGGTTTGGGAGAACGGTGCACCGGCGACCTTGGCGAACTTCCTGCCCTTCGACCCCACGGGCGCTGACGACGGTGATCTCGTCTTCGTCTCGGGGCACCCGGGGAGCACCGATCGCTTCGCACCGCTGTCGAAGCTGGAACTCCTGCGCGACACGGCGTACCCCTTCGTACTGGAAGAACTCCAGGAGCAACGCGCCCTGCTCCGCTCGTTCATGGCCCTTGGCGGCGCAGAGGAGCGGGCCGCACGGGACGACCTCTTCGGCGTCGAGAACAGCATCAAGGCCCTCAGCGGATACCTGTCGGGCCTGCGAGACCCGGCGCTCTTCGCAGCGGCTCGGTCACGAGAGGCTGCCCTCGTACAAGCCATCAGCGTCCTGCCCGACGGCCCACAGCGTCGTCGGGTGCAGGAGGCATGGCCGAAACTGGCGGCGGCATCGCGCAGCTATGCGTCGTTTTACCGTCAGTACGCCGTGACGGAACGATGGCTCTCGCCTGCGGCGGGGACGCTCGGTGCCTACGGGCGACATCTTCTCCGACTCGCGGAAGAGCTGCCGAAACCGAGTGAGCGCAGACTGCGTGAATACCGCGACTCGAACCTCAAGAGCCTCGAACTCAGCCTTTTCTCCGAGGCCCCGGTGCACAAGAAGCTCGAAGAGCAGAAGCTGCGCTACGCCCTCGAAAACGTGCGCAATACCCTCGGAGAGAACGACCCCCTCACTGTGCGGCTGCTCGCGGGGCGCACCCCCGCGGAACGCGCAGCGCAGGTGATCGACGCCACGCGGCTCGACGACGTCGCTTTCCGCAAGGAGCTGCGCACCGGCGGCAAAGACGCTCTCGCGCGTGCACAAGACCCCTTGCTGCAGCTGCTCGCCGACCTCGACACCCCCGCGCGGCAATGGCGGCAGCGCTACGAGAACGAGGTGGAAGCCGTAGAAACCGCCTACTCGGGGCGCATCATGGAGGCATGGGCCCTCGCCTACGGCACAAGGATTTACCCAGACGCCACGTTCACCTTGCGCATCAACCCTGGGGTAGTGCGCGGCTACGACGAAGGCACCCGTCACATCCCCTGGCGCACCCAACTCGGCAGCGTCTACAGCAAACACAAGCGAGCCCAAGGAAAGGCGCCATATGCCCTCTCTCCGCGCTGGCTCGAGGCCATGGGCAAGCTGAATTTCTCGACGCCGTACAACTTCGTGAGCACCAACGACATCATCGGCGGCAACTCGGGGAGCCCGGTCATCAGCACCGACGGTCGGGTGGTAGGGCTCATCTTCGACGGGAATCTCTCCCAGCTGCCAAACCGCTTCGTCTATCGCAGCGAAACCCAGCGCAGTGTGAGCGTTCACGTCGCGGGCATGCTCGAGGTATTGCGCAAGGTATATGCAGCCGAAGCCCTGGTGAAGGAACTGCTCGAGGACGAAAACACACCGCGCACCACGCCCTGATCTGCGGCCCACGGCCGCTGTGTCACCCGTGAGGGAGAAGCCGCAGCAGCTCGTCGACGTCGGGTGGTTTCAAGAGGTGATGATCGAAGCTCTCCCCGGTGGGGAGCTCGGTCTCGTCGAGATCGGTGCCGGTGAGGGCGATAATGCGAATGGGCCGGGTGTCGGGAGACGCCCGCAGTTCCCGTAACACATCGTGGCCCGACATGTCGGGCAACCCGAGGTCGAGCAGAATGGCTGCGGGGCTCTCCGTTTGAGCGAGGGCAATGCCTTGGCGGCCGCTCCTTGAGACGAGCACCGCGTAGCCCGAGAGTTCGAGCAACATTTGCAGCGATGTGGCTACGTCTTCGTTGTCCTCCACGATGAGCACCGTCGCCGCTTGAGTCCCATTGTCAGTCATGTCCATTCCCCCTGTCCCCGCGATCCTTTGCCGCCGTGAACATCCGCGTTTCTACCGCGAGAGGTGCCGCATCGCGCAGCGCAAGCTTTGCGTCCTCAGGTGCTCACCTTGGTCGAGCCGACAAGGTGACGATGTCGTCGAGAGGTGACGATCGGAAGGTAGGCGAGGGTACAAGTTTCTTGAGGGAATAGAGTTCGAGGGATTCTCCCCCATTTCCCCAGGATGAGAACGAGCGCGTGACAGCCATTGCCCCTGGGCACGCGCACCCCCAATTGCACGCTTGGGTGCAAGTTTGTTCCCTTCCGACGAACGACGAGCGTGCCTACGCAGAGAACCTTGCCTCGGCCACGAAGTGATGACGGCGTCAAGAGACACGCTTCCCCCAAAGGCATGAGCCCAGCCCGCGAACAGGGGGAACTCCGCTCCGAGCCAGGGGCACGACGTGACCTCGTTGCGACCTCGACTCGCCGAGCATGGACAGCGAAAAGTCGATGGTGAAATGAGGAAGAGCTGTCTCGAAGCTAGCAGGGTTCAGACCTGGAGAGCTTGATGCCGGGACTTGCGCGGGAGAGGTGCCGGGCTGTGAATGCGCGGATTCACGTCACGAGGAGCCGGCGACACGAGGGTGCAGCGAATGCCTGCGCCAATCTACCCCTACTGTATGTCGTCACATGAGGCGAGTGAGTGCCTCGAAAGACTATCTTTGGCGCAGCGCATCACCACTGTAGTTGGTAGTGTAGCGATAGTTTCACAAATGAACGCGCAAATCGCGCAAAGGGCCCGTCAAGGTCGGGCGTTTCTTCTGGAGACAAACGCGGCTCTCCTGTTCGACGGAAAAACTCCTCTCTTACCCACGCCCCCATAAATTCCTCGAGGCTCCGATTGTATTCATCGATGGCTTCTGTGTAGCCGGTTCTCGGCACAGGACCCAATCGAAGGTCGTAGATGTAACGGCCCGCCTCAAACACGTCGATATGGCCGCCCGCTACTGCCTCCTGCAGCTTGGGGATGATGATGTCGCCTCTGAGTGCGAGTTCAGCGAAAGGGCGCTCCCGTTCGATGACCTCGCTGACAGCGACCCCTGGTTCCAACACGGCCCAGACCCACTCGGGCACCCGGGACCGGCGGCGCGTAAAGGTTCTCGCCCATTCCCGCACTCCTTGCACATCGACCATGCGCAATCGCAAAGCGATGGAGAAATGGCTGAGGGCCGCCTCCGCAGTGGCGGGCTCCAACCCCTCGACACCTTGATGCTCTTGAAAGCGGGGAATGGTGGCTGGGGTGAGATGGCGCGGTGGCATGGGGTAAGGGTACCCCCCTTGTGGTGGCATGGGTAAGTCGGGCGACGCATCGGCGGCGTGGCTCGTCGTGGACGTTGTGCCGGGGGAGGAGGGCGCCCTCGGCGGGGGGGCGGGGAGTCCCCCTGGCGAGCAACCGCTTGCTAGGGTGGATTGGTGAAATGGTTTGGTGGTGCCCCCCTGCCACGTCGTCTCCTCCGGGCACTCCTCGGGGTAGCTCTCGTGTCTTTCCTGCTCGCCAACCTCTGGGTCGTGACGTCGGGCCGTCGCCTCGTGACCCGAGCGCAAGACGCGATTCCCGCCGACGTCATCGTCGTGCTGGGCTGCGCGGTCTACGGCGACGTCCCAAGCGCCGTGCTGCGTCGCCGGCTCGACGTGGCAGCCGATCTTTACGCGCGTGGCCTCGCCCCGCGCATCTTGGTCTCAGGTCGGCAGAGCTCGCCAGCGTATGATGAACCTGGGGTGATGCGGCAGACCCTGCTTCAGGCTGGTGTCAGCGCAGATGACATCCTCACAGACCCGACAGGCCATCGAACTTTTGCAAGCATCCAAGCCGTGCAGCGCCTATTTCAGAGACAGCGTGTCATCATCGTCACAAGCGACTTTCATCTGCCACGCAGCGTCTTCCTCGCCGAAAAGTTCGAACTCGATGTGCAAGGGGTGGCGGCCAGCGATGAGGGCTTCTCCCTCCGCGCACGGCTGCGGTGGGCTCTGCGCGAGTTTGTCGCGCGCGGTCGAGCGGTGTGGGACCTGCTCTGGTCTCGCTGACGCTAGCATCGAGAGCACTCGCGCCCGCGCGTTTCACAGCGACGTTTTTCGCCCGCGCCCCGAGGCAGAAAGGCAATCGTCCCCGGGTCGATGCACATACGCCGCGCCACCGTCGAGGGCATCCGCGTCACGGTGCTCGTCGCCTGACGGCATGGTCACGGGGTACTGCACCGACGTCGCCCAGGCTCTCAACTTCGGGATAGACGAGTTTCGCCACCCGTCGACACAACTCGACCAAGGGAGACACCGTCGCAGTGCCGATTGGCGCGGGGCGCGTGGCGCCTTGACCCTTGGCGGAACGCACGACGGGGCGCATCGCCGCGGGCAGACGACAACTTACGCCACGTCCCTCGAGTTCTCGCGCCATCTCCTCGAGCACGTCGAACACCTCGTGGGTCGCGCCCGAGCGCAGCCCACGCGCCCATAAGTAGACGAAGACTGGCGTCAGAAACACAGGCCCCTCCGTGCGACGGGTCTCGCGCGACAAGATCGACGACAGTCGTTCTCTCTCGACGCTCCGCTCGAGCCGCGGCCGCTTGGCGAGGCATTGCGTGAGCACTCCGAGCACCTCCTCATGGAGGCCATCTCCGAGGCGGTGAGTATGAGCGGTCTTGCGCGGTCGACGTGGTTCGATCATCGCTGCTCCTGGCGCGAGGAGCCATGAAGGGAATCACGGGTCATGCCATCGCGTGCAGGTGTGCCCGGTCAGAGGACGGCGATACGACGACGAGTGGCACTCGTGCGGTCGTGGCCACATGGTAGGGGTGTCGCCAAAGAGCACCCTCTACGCCGTCTCCCTGCGGACCCATCATCGTGCTTTCCAGGCCACGGTCTCGTCGCAGCGCCCGCCGGCCTGGGCGAGGATCTCGAAGCGGATCGAAACTGCATCGGCGATGCGCACGAGGCCGGCGAGGTCCTTTGGCTCCATGCCAAAGTCGCTCTGGTTGACGAGTAAGCCACCGCGCAAAAACAGCCGCTGACCGTCGCGCTCAGTGACGTCGAGCGGAAAGGAAACCTGTCGCGTGATGCCTCGCAGGGTCAAGGAACCCGAGATCCAGAGCTGGTCCCCACTGCCATCGACATCCGTCGAGGAGAACCAGAGGTCTTCGTGACGAGTAGCATCAAGGAAACGAGGCGATAACATGGAGCGCTGCAGCTCCTGGCGCACAGGCTCGGCAGGACCATGCTCGTCCAGACGAGCGAGTCGACGAGCCTGGCGGGTGTCGATGCGCAACGAACGCACCGGGATACGAAACTGCAACTTCGAAGAGCGCGGCGACCTATGATCATAGCAAACCGAGGCCTCGCCATCGGTGGCGATCACGGCGTGCTCGTCGGTGACAGCCCGCAATACCCCAGCGAGTGCTACGACTGCCAATACATAGCTTCGCTCATGGTCGACGTGATACCTCGCGGGGCTCGCTACCCCGGTAATCGAAGTGAGCACCACGGAGGAGAAGGCGACGGCGAGCGTGGCGTGCTGTAGGTACCGCCTCATCATCGTCTCGCCCTTTCATAAGTAGCGATGATCTCCGCGGTGTCGAGCACATGGCCGGCCATGGCGCGCTCGAGCTCGAGCCGCGTGGGTCCGACGAGATCTGGCAGCCGTTGGTCGAGGGCGAACAGCCGAAAGAAGTACCGGTGACGCCCCACGGGCGGGTTCGGTCCTCGATAGCCACATTGGCCATATCCGTTTCGACCCTCCAGGGCTTTGGCGGGCGGGCGCGCCCCTGCCCCCTCGGGGATCGTCGTCATCGAGGGCGGTAGGTTGTAGAGTACCCAGTGGTCGAACGTCGTGGTCGGGGCCCGCGGGTCCGGCGCGTCAGGATCGATCACCACGAGGGCGAGGCTCTGCGCCGCCGGAGGAATGTCCTCGATCCACAACGGCGGCGAGACATCCTCTCCGTCGGCGGTGAAGCGACGAGGCAACGCCCCTGTGGCGGCGAAGGCTGGGGACTGCAGCGAGAAGGTCACAGGTCCTCCCGAAGACGCGGTAGCGCCACTGCTCTCCGGGGTATGCAACGGGCACGCCCTCGCTATGTCGGCACGGTCCCCTGCGGTTCTGCTGGGTTGCAGTCCCGGTCTCCACTAGGGCGCGCTCTTTCCAGCGACCGGCACGAGGCTGCGGCGCTTTTCCCCCGGGCCTGCTAAGGCAGAGCCCCATGAGCAGCGGACGTCGTTTGGGTGTGGTGGCTTCTGGGTGCCGGGAAGTGTCGGAAACCGCCGCGGAGATCTTGCGCGCGGGTGGGAACGCTTTCGATGCTGCCGTGGGTGCAGGGTTTGCCTCGGCTGTAGCAGAACCGCACTTCACGAGCTTGGGCGGCGGGGGCTTTCTCCTCGCGGTGACGCCGTCGTCGCAGACCTTGTTCGACTTCTTCACCGAGACCCCAGGCCGTGGCGCCCAGCATAGGCAGCTGCACTTCGAGCCCGTCACCGTGCAGTTCCCGAAGGCTTCGCAGGTCTTTCACGTCGGGCTCGGCTCGGTCGCCGTACCGGGCTACCTGCTCGGCATGAAGGAGGTGCATCGCTCTCTCGGGCGGATGCCCCTCGCCGACGTCGTTGCGCCCGCCGCAGCCCTCGCCCGCCGCGGCGTCCCGATGACGCCCTTCGTGTGCGCCATGATGCGCCTGCTGTGGCCCATCTACTCTCTCACCGCGAGCTCGCGGGCGGTGTTCACCTTCGATGGCGAGGTACCGACCCCCGGCTCGTCTCTCGACCTCACGGGCCTCGCCCGCTTCCTCGACGACATTCCCCACGGCGCCGTGGAATCGTTCTACCAGGGCGAGCTCGCCGCCCAGATCGCCGAGGACATGGCGTCCCAAGGGGGTCTGCTTACCCGAGACGACCTCGCCGCCTATCGGGTGATCCCACGGCCCCCCCTCGTCGAGGAATACCGTGGCGCGCGGGTGTACTTGAACCCCCCGCCTGCGGGCGGCGGCGTCGCCATCGCTCGCCTCTTGCGTCTCGCGTCGTCCTTTTCGCCTGGCGATTTTGCTTACGGCGACGGGGTGCACCTCGCACGTCTCGCGGCCATGATGCGAGAGGCGGAGGCGCTGCGAAGTGTACCGCTCGAAGAGAAGACGCCTCACGACGAAGCGGCCCACCGGGTGCGAACGTTCTCTCGTGGCACGACCCACCTCACCGTCGCCGACGCCGAGGGCAACGTCGCGACGATGACGACCTCCAATGGCGAGGGCTCGGGCTACGTCGTCCCCGGCACCTGCATCATGTTGAACAACATGCTCGGCGAGGACGATCTGCATCCTGCTGGATGGCATCAAGATCCGCCTGGGGAGCGGATCTCCTCCATGATGTGTCCCATCGTCGTCGTTGACGACGATGGCCCGCGCCTCGCCCTCGGCACCGGCGGCAGCAAACGAATCCGCACCGCCCTGTTCCAAGTGCTGAGCCACGTCCTCGACCTGGGTCTGCCACTCGCTGAAGCCGTGCGCGCGCCACGGGTGCACTGGGACGGTGAGCGCGTGCAAGCGGAGGCGGGCTATACCGACGAGGCATATGCGGACCTCGCCGCGCGTTTACCGCTGAACCGCTGGAGCACCACCGATATGTACTTCGGCGGGGTGCACGCGGTGGAGCCGGGCGGCGACGCCGTGGGCGACCCTCGCCGCGAGGGCGTCGGCATCGTCGTGACCACCTGACGAAGGCAACTCCGACAGCGCGGCCACTACAATACCGTTGTGAGAAACGCAGCGCGCCCTGCGCGTGCGAGGGGTCACACCTCCACATACGCAGGGCGCCGCCCGTCCTCAGAGGCGGGAATCAGACGTCTTCGGTGATCTCGTAGTTCGCCGCAAAGGTGAACTCTTCGCCGGTCTCCTCGTCGATGCAGCCGCCGCTCGAGTCGTAGGTGCTGGTGCCACCTTCCCGCGTGGTGCTCGCGGCCTCCCAGGTACAGGTGAAGTAACCGTTGGAGCCCCTCACAATGAGGGACGCACCGGCGAGGTTGGTCTCGTCGTCGATCTGCCTCGACTCGGCCTGCAAGGTAAGCACGACCGACTGATCGTGAGCGTCATCGTCGACGTCGACGAAGGCGACGATCTCAAGGGTGCCCGAGCTCGCCTCGTCGCTGGCCTGGGCGGTAAAGCGCAGCGCGACCGAGAAGCGTTCCCGCGACAAGATCCCGTCGTCGAACAAGCCCCGCTCGACGCTGCGCTGCTGCGCGTCGATGTCGGCAGAGAAGATCACTTCGAGGTGCCCGCTGCCGATCTCGGTGCTCTCGAGGGCGATCAGGCCGCCGAGATAATCGACGGTGTCGTCGCTGCTCGACACCTCGAAGCCCTCGAACTCGATGTTCAGCTCCTCGCGGTGCCAGTCGTCGCCATTGACGGTCCTGAGGCGGAACGAGATCTTGCCGCGAGCGTTCTCGTCGCCACCCTCCCCGATGCGTAGAATGCAGGAGTCGATGGTCAGGTCGACCTCACACTCGCGCTGATCGCCCTCGCAGTCGTCGAAGGCAGAGATGGCGGCGACGAGGCCAGCAGCGCAGAAGATGTCGCCGATGGTCTCGGCAGCGCCAAAGCTCACCGCGCGCTCCATCGCGTCGATGTCGCCGCTGTCCACGAGACCCGCCGCCCACGCGGAGGCGCTATCGCCACCCGATTCGCTGGACTTCAGCAGGCGGGCGAAACCCTCGGCGCTCTGGGCACCCTTGACGTCGAAGAAGTCGTCGGTGGCCCGCCCGACGGTCTCCTGGGCGACCGTGCCGCGAGGCAGCAGCAGGTGCGAACGCACCTCCTCAGGGGTCAGGTAGCCAGGGCCACAGGCCGACGCGAGCAACCCGGCCAGGCTGACCAGGTGCAGCGATACGACGCGTCGAGTTAGGTTCCTCATGTTCTTCCTCCCGATGATCCCGCAGGAACGGGGTACCGGTTACCCTGCCCGCGGCAGTGCCGCCACCCAGGCTATGACGACGATCACACTCCCGCCTTTGTTCACCAGCCTCCCTGACGCAGTGCGTCACGGCGTTACCCACCTTTTTTTCGACATCGATGACACCGTGACCCACGAGGGGGCCCTCCCGGAGCCCGCCGCCGTGAGCCTGTACCGTGCGGCTGCGCAGGGACTGCACCTCGTGGCTGTGACGGGCAGATCTGCGGCATGGGCCGAACTGCTCTTGCGTCTCTTCCCCTTGAAGGCAGCTGTCGCCGAGACGGGGGCGTTGTGCCTGGTGAAAAGCCACGGCGGCCGCCTCGAGGTGCTCCACTCGGAGTCAAGCGAGGAGGTGCGCCGCGTCAATACGACCCGCAGAACAGCGGCCGTCGATCGGGTGTTGCGGGAAGTGCCTGGCGCGCGGCTCGCACTCGACAACGTCGGACGTCTGTATGACACGGCCTTCGATCTCGTCGAGGATGGCCCGCTCGTCGACGACTCCACCTCGGCCCACATCCGGAGCATCCTGCAGCACGAGGGGCTCGAGGTGGCCCAGTCGAGCGTGCACATCAACGCATGGTTCGGCCGTTTCGACAAAGCCACCATGGTGGAGCGTTACTTGCGCGAGTGCTGCAGCACTTCTCTCGTCGAGCTCGGTGACCGTCTCGTGTACGCGGGCGACAGCAAAAATGATGGTCCCATGTTCGCTGCCGCCGGGCTCAGCGTCGGGGTCGCCAATGTAAAGCCACACCTGCCGTGGCTCACCGAGCGAGGACAAGCCCCGCGCTACGTCGTGAACGCCCCTGGCGGTCACGGCTTCGCCGAGCTCGTGGCGCTGCTGACCGGCGGCCGATGAGCGCGCGGCACAGCCACGACCCTTGGGATGGCGGGCTCTCGGCTCTGTAGCAGGGTGGCGAAAAGCGGTTCGACCACAGGAGCGCGTCGGTGAGAGATCTATCCCGCAACTGGAGATCCCTCCCGCGAGCCCGCGTGTTCTCCTCTCGATGACGACGAGTTCGCAGCGTCGGGAAGTCACCGGGAGAGAGCACCACCCTAGTGGTACCTCGTCTTTCGCGGTGCCGACCTGCGCGGGGCGGGCTTTCACGCTATAGGCACTGGTCGTCGCCCCAAGTCGGCGTCATGCCTGGAGTGCCCACCGATGCGAACTCGCGCGATGCTAGTGGCCTTGCTGGGGGTCGCCCTGAGCGGGCCTGCACAAGCTGCCTCCCCTACGACCCTCAAGGCGCCCTACGAGCGATTCGTCCTCGACAACGGTCTCGTGGTGATCTTGCACGAAGACCACACCTTGCCCAAGGTCAGCGTGAACCTCTGGTACCACGTCGGCTCTGCGCAAGAGCGCTCCGACCGCACGGGCTTCGCCCACCTGTTCGAGCACTTGATGTTCGAAGGCTCGGCCCACGTTCCGGAGGGTGCTTTTGACACGTGGCTCGAGGAAGCGGGCGGACAAAACAATGGCTCTACCACCGAAGACCGCACGAACTACGTCATCGATGTTCCCGCGGGGGCGCTAGACCTCGCTCTTTTCCTCGAGTCTGACCGCATGGGGTTCCTCCTCGAGACCATGACGCCGAGTCGCGTCGACGGCCAACGCGACATCGTGAAGAACGAGCGCCGACAGAGCTATGAGAACCGTCCCTACGGCGTTGCCGACCTCGCGTTGCCTCCGCTGCTGTATCCGAAAGATCATCCTTACTCGTGGCCAGTCATCGGCTCCATGGAGCATCTGAGCGCAGCCTCCCACGATGACGTCGTCAGTTTCTTTCGCCGCTACTACGGACCGAACAATGCCACCCTGGTCATCGCTGGCGACTTCGATCCAAAGTCGGCGCGACGCTCCGTCGAGCGTTGGTTCAACGACATCCCCCGCGGTCCAGAGGTGGCAGCCCCTGTCGCTCCCGAGGTAGTTCTCGTTGCCGAGAAACGGGTCACCCTCGAAGATGACGTACAGCTCGAGAAGGTCATCTTGGTATGGCCCACGGTGCCGGTGTTCACCGACGGCGATGCGGCCCTTGATGCCCTCGCCGAGATCTTGGGTGAAGGGAAGAATTCGCGGCTCTATAAGCGCCTCGTCTACGACGAGCAGGCCGCCCAAGATGTCACGGTGTATCACGCGAGCCAGCGCCTCGCGGGCACCTTCGTCGTCGAGATCATGGTGCGACCTGGGCGCACGGGCGACGAACTCGTTCGTCTGGCCCTCGAGGAGATCGGTCGGGTACAGCGAGAGGGTGTGGACGAGCGAGAGCTGCAGCGCGTGAAGCACCAGAACGAGGCACGCTTTTATGCCGCCTACGAAAAGGTGGGTGGCTTCGGGGGCCGCGCCGACCGGTTGAACCTGTATCAATTTTACCGCGGCGAACCTGACTCTTTCGCCTGGGACCTGGCGAGGACCCAAGGGTTGCAGCGGGCAGAGATAGGCGATGTGGCGCGCCGCTTCCTCGGAGGAGGACGCGTTCGCGTCGACGTCAGGCCCCGCTCCCAAAATCGCACGGCCACCGCGGAGGGACGATGATGACCGCACGCCCGATAGCCCTTGTGCTCTTTGCCGGACTCGTCGGAATGGCGGCGCCCAGCTACGCCGAAGAAGACGGCCGCTCTGACAGGTCGCGGCCGCCTGCAGCAGTGAGAGGTGCGCCCTGGCAACCAGAGACCCCCCTGCGCTTTCGTCTCGAGAATGGTCTCGAAGTGCTGCTCATCGAGCGCCACCAGGTCCCCCTCGTCGACGTGATGGTGCAGGTTCGCTCCGGCGCCCTGGAAGACCCTCTCGATCTGCCAGGCCTCGCGGTGTGGACGAGCGGCATGCTCACCCTCGGAGCCGGCCGTTATGACGCCCTCGCCCTCGCCGACGCCGTCGACTACCTCGGGGCCTCACTCGACGCGGATGCGAGCTGGGAAGGATCGCGGGTGATGCTGCATGTCCCGGCCACTCGCCTCGACGAGGGGTTGGCCCTGCTCGCTGACGTCACGCTGCGACCCACGTTTCCCACCTCCGAGTGGGATCGCTATCGCAACGAGCGGCAGACGGAATTCTTGCAATGGCGGGATAGCCCCTATGCGCTGTCGCAGCTGGCCCAGAGTCAGAGTCTCTTCGCGGGACACCGATACGCCGAACCCCGCG
>JBMTAX010000019.1:0-15517 GCA_049429145.1 Myxococcota bacterium | reverse complement strand
CCCACGCCTCCAGGGTGACGGGGCGCAGGACATAGAGCAGCGCTGCGACGCCCACGAAGACGAGGCCAAGCAGCGAGAGGCTCGTGTGAGACTTGACGAAGTCCGCGGTGCTGAACGTGCGCGCGGGTAGGGCGACGAGATATTCCTCGCCTTCGACGTCGCGCGCGCGCAGCAGGAGCCTTCCCCCGGCGGGCACATTCTTGGCCTGCGCCCATACCTCGGCTCCGGAAGACACCCTCATTCCGTTGACTTCGTGAATGTAACTCCAACTCTTGAGGCCCCCCCGGTCGGCGTCCCATACGTGGAGAGACACGGGGTTGACGAAACCCTCTTTCGTCACGGTGAAGCCCGGGAAGGGTTTTCCGACGAGGGAGAGAGCACCCACCGTCACGTGGACGCAGAACACCAGGGCACTGATGGAAAGAAGCGCAAAGCCGAGGTGGCTCAGGGAGCGTACGGCCATTTCGCGCCAGCTCACCCGCATCGCCCACCTCGGGCCCACGTCGTGACCAACGGACCTGACAGGGGGGACACCGTATGCATCAGGTCGCTCTTCATGCCGCGACGGGGGCAGAGGTCAACGACACTTCATGGTGAGCTTGATCTCCTGCTCCTGCTTCATGGCGTCGAGGGGAACCGTGGTCGTGTATTCCTCACAGCCTGACTTCTTGAGTCGCACCTGTGGCGGGGCGCGCTCGGGATCATGCTCGACGACCAAAGGCGCCTCACCCATCTGCTGTCCGTCGACGTATACGGTGGCGCCGATGGGAATGGAGACCACCTGCAGCTTGATCGCCGCGGGTTGAAGGTCGTGCTGGACCAGTTTTTCCTCGCCCGCCTTCACCTTGACGTTGGTCGCGAGCGGCTTGAAGCCTGGGAGCTTGAGGTCGATGCGGTGGTCGATGTCACCTTCGATGTCCTCCAGCGTCGTGGGCGTCTTCTCCGGGTGCTCCGTGCCGTCGAGCAGCAGCTGGGCACCCGGGGGTTGGGTGAGAACACGCACCCGGCCTCCGATACGTCTCAGTTGCACCTTCAACTGCGCGGCACGGTTCTCTTGGACGATGACCTGTGCGGGGTAGGCGCGGTATCCGTCCTTCTCCACGATGATGGAATGCTCCCCCACCTTGACGTCGGTCAGGGTCAGGGAAGGGCTCGCCCGCTGCGGCACAAGCACGCCGTCGAGGCGAACGGTGGCGTCGAGGGCATTCTCTACAGTGACGACGACACTGCCAGTCTGTTCGAGGAATCGGCGCCCGAGGAGCGCCATCGACGCGATGAGGATAACGCCAAGTCCCACGCCGAGGACCACCTTGAGTGTACCCACGAACCCCTTGGCCTGCGCCGGTGGCGCGGTGTTGCGCTGCATGGGGGGAGCGAACCCCCGCCCGACTTGGGTCACCGGGGTCACTCCGGTGACGTCGCTCGCGGGCCGCGAGATGACGTAGGGCCGCGAGTCGTTCCCTGCACCGTGGACAGCGGTCGGGAGGCCAGGGGCACGCTGGTGGGAGCTGGAACTGACACCTTGGAAGACCGCGGGTCCCCCGGCCGCGAAGGCGCCGGGCCCCGGTGCAAACGCGGCAGTGCGATCGTCGACCATCGCGGCTTTGACTGGATCGAACGGTTCGGGCGCCGGTGGTGCGGTAGCCGCGGGGGCAGACACCTCCGCCGGCTTCGGCGCGGGAGGGGGCTCTACTTCGATGTCCTTGTACGCCTCGAGGCGTAGACGCTCTTTGTCGTACTCGACCGTGAAACTCTGGCGCAGGAACTCCCCGAGGTCATTGGCTCTTGGGGGCTTGCCTTGAGACAGCAGGTAGCGCTGCAGGTCCTCTGCAAGGTCACCTGCGTCGAGGTATCGGTCGTCACGTTCTTTGGCGAGGGCTTTGAAAACGATGCGCTCGAGGTCTGGGGGGATGTTCGCGTTGACCATCGAGGGGGGTTTGATCTCGACGTTGCGCACCTTTTCAAGCAGGGAAAACTCGCTCTCCGCTTGGAAACCGCGCTCGCCGGTCAGCAGCTCATAGAGCACGACGCCAAGCGCGAAGGTGTCCGCCCGCCCGTCGAGCTTGAGGCCGCGGATCTGTTCGGGGGCCATGTACGCGAACTTCCCCTTCAGCGTCCCGGCGCGGGTGCGGCTTTGTTTGTCGTCGGCTTTGGCGATGCCGAAATCGATGACCTTGACCTCGCCGTCCCACGAGATGAGACAGTTCTGCGGGCTCACGTCGCGGTGGACGATGCCCAGTGGGTTCCCGAAGTTGTCGCGTTTGTTGTGCGCGTAGGAGAGCCCCTCTGCCATCTTCTGGACGATGTAACAGCTGAGGTGCGGAGGGATGACGGTCTTGCGCTGCCGCATGTACGACCACGCCGTCTTCACGTCCTTGCCCGAGATGTATTCCATGGCGATGTAGTAGATGTCGTCGAGCTTCGAGAACTCGTAGACCTGCCCGATGTTCGGGTGCTGCAGCTGGACTGTGATGTTCGCCTCGTCGGTGAACATGGCAATGAACTCAGCGTCTTCCGCTACGTGGGGCAGGATCTTCTTGACGGCGATGATGCGCTGAAAGCCGCTCTCGCCGGTGATCTTCGCACGCCACACCTCGGCCATGCCGCCAGCGGCGACTTTGTCGAGGAGCAAGTATCGGCCGAACCATGTCGCTTTCATCGTCCATCCGTCCCCGCGCCGGGTGTGATCCCGGAGCCTTTGGGCACGATACTCCATCTCGCCGCCGAGTGGTGCCAGCCTGAGCCTCTCAGCGTGGTCGTCGACGCGAGTGGGGTCTCCGAGTCACCTGCTCGGCGCAGCAGGTGATGGGCCGGGACTTCGCGAGAGCGTTCAGCGGCGCCCGGTACCAGCAGGGAATGACAAGCACCACGCGACGTGCACCGATCTGCCCATGAATACTTCTTCCGTGCTTGATGAAAGCCGAGCTGATCGGTTGGCCGGGGCTGGCTTGGTGACCATCGACCACTTTCTCGGCGAGGAACACGCGCTACGCATTCGCGCGGAGCTCTTCGCCCTACGTCAGTCGGGGGTCTTTCGCCCCGCGCGTGTGGGCACGGGACCGCAGCGACGCTTGGTCCCCGAGGTGCGCCAGGACGAGATCTGCTGGTTTGAGCCTGCCGCGGACCTCGCCGCGACCGATGGGGCCGAGGGGGTTCGCCCCCCCTCAGCGGTCGCCGTCTTTTTCGAGCGCATCGCTCTCGTGATGCAGGACCTGAACACGCTCTGTTACCTCGGCCTCCGACGTTTCGAGTGTCACGGGGCGCGCTACGGGCAGGGGGCTTTCTATCGGCCGCACGTCGACAGCTTCGTGGGGGATGCGGCCCGTGTCGTCAGCTTCGCGTATTTTCTGAATCCTGCTTGGACCCCTGCGGCCGGCGGTGAACTGCGCATTCACGGTGTCGAGGCCCAGGACATCGCCCCGGTGGTCGATCGCCTCGTGTTGTTTCGTGCCGACAATGTGCTGCACGAGGTCAGACCGGTTTTGGCACAGGAGCGATACACGCTGACAGGGTGGATGCGGCGCTGAGGACAGCGGCCGGGTTGTGCTTTGGCAGGCAGAGGTTACCTTCCTCCCCATGACGATTGCTCACCTCCGCAGAGACCTCCTCGGTGCGGGTACGCTTCTCTTCGTCGCGGGGTGCCTAGGAGAAGGCACAGGAGTGGACGTCCCCTCCTTCGGGCCCGGGACGGAGATTCAGGGCGAGCGGGTTTCTGCGCTGTTTGTCCAGGTACAGCCCAACCCTCCCGACCTGGGCGAGAACCGATGGTCGCTTCGCATCACGGACGACGATGGCGCACCGCGGACGGACCTGGCCGTGACCCTCGAGCCATTCATGCCAGCACACGGGCATGGGACCACGCCCTCGCGGTTCCCAGCGACTCCGGGTGCGGAAGAGGGTTCCTACGACTGCGGACCCTTCGACCTCTTCATGCCGGGAACCTGGGAGTTCACATTGACTGTGGACGCTGCAGAGGAGTTCACAGACGCAATCATTTGGTCCCTAGACGTCGAAGGCTGAACTCTTCCGTCGCGCTGTCGTCGCTGTCAGGCACCCCGGGCGCAAAAGGTGAGACAATCGGCGTGGTCTCCGTGGTGACCCACTTCGATGGCATCCGCCACGCAAGCGAAGTCTTCGTTGTAGATGCAGCCCACGATTTTGCAGGCACCGACGCCAGCACGTCCGTCATCGCCACGGTGCTTGTCCGCGTGGAAATAGGTGTCGCAGGCCGGGTGTAGGCCGTCACCTATGGTGATGGCGGCGGCGTGACATTGTGCCTCACGGTTATAGGCGCAGTCGTTGACCGTGCACATCGACACCACAGGAAGACTCAGCTTCATTTTCTTCACGGCAGTGCTCCTCTGATGGTCGCCTTCGACCCCTCAGGTGCACGCCGCATTCCAGGAGATGCCGTGGTGGGCAGCCGCTGTAGAGCGACCGGGGTTCAACGAGCTCCGACCAGGGACGACCAGTCGGGTCCGAGGCCGCCGGCGCCGATGAAGGGCAGCAGCACGAAGACGAGCACCGCCAGCGCTGGTGCACCTACGTACACGAGGCGCGCATAGGGTCGAAGCAGCGGTTCTCTGCGGCCGAGTTGCCAACCCGCATATGAGCCGCTGACCACCATGAGCACCGAGACGCCCGAGAGGATCGGCGTCACCGGTTGCGGGGGCAAATACAGCACAGCGACGCCAAGACAGACGACGCCCAGCAACGCCCTCGCTGTCGTGGCCACCAAGGCAGCCTTCTCGTGGGTGGTGACGCCGCGGCGGCTTCGGAATCCCGGGCGTGGGCGCGGGGCGATAGGTGAAGTCGGTTCCACTCTACGACTCTTTACAAACTGATGCCTTTCTTTCCACCGGGTGTGTTTCTATGACCTTCTTGCTTTGCGAAAGGACTCCCCCATGCTGCGTCTTTTGTGCCCCCTCGTCCTCGTTCTCGGCTTGGTGAGCGCCTGCCAGGAGAGCCATGGAGGCTTTGGCGATGCAGACATCAAAGATCCCGGCATCCACGTAAAGCCCACCGATGACAAGGCGGCTGCCCCTCCGGACTTCGCTGGAGCTCTCCGCCTCACCTCGTCTCTGCAAGGCGATGCGCTACGTGTCGACGTCAACCTGCGACCCGGCTTCCATGCTTATGCACCCGGTGAAGAGATCGGCCGCCCCGTGTCTCTCGTGGTCAAGCCCGACAATGGCTGGCAGCTCGAGGGCACGCCCGCAGTGCCAGCGGGCGTGACCAAAGACCTAGGTGAGCTTGGCAAGAGCCAGGTGCTCGAGGGGGACTTCTCGGTCACTGCGACGGTGCGTGGCGGCAGCGGGGCTTTGCGTGGTGACCTCGAGATCCAGGTATGCACCGACAATGCGTGCGATCGTCCGCGCAAGCATTCCTTCGAGGTTCCTGCGAGTTGACCGACCTGGGAGGATGTCGATGACCCATGAAGAGAGGTCGCCAGGCGAAGACCGCGCTCGGGACTCGCGGCCATTCGAACTGCGCTCTGAGTATTCCCCCCAAGGGGATCAGCCGGTGGCCATCGAGCAGCTGGTGGAGGGTCTAGAGCGGGGCCTGCCGAGCCAGGTGCTCCTCGGGGTGACAGGCTCGGGGAAGACATTCACGATAGCCAACGTGATCGCCCGAGCGGGACGACCTGCATTGGTCTTGGCGCACAACAAGACCCTCGCCGCACAACTATATCAAGAGCTCAAGAGCTTCTTCCCTGACAATGCCGTCGAGTATTTCGTCAGCTACTACGACTACTACCAGCCAGAGGCCTACGTCCCATCGACTGATACGTTCATCGAGAAAGACGCACTCATCAACGACGCCATCGATCGCATGCGACACAGCGCGACCCAGGCGCTCTTGACGCGCAACGACGTCATCATTGTTGCCAGTGTAAGCTGTATCTACGGCATCGGTGGCAGCGAGAGTTACCGTGAGATGACCTCCTACGTCGAGGTAGGGCGCTCCATGGGGCGCGATAGTTTCTTGCGGCAGCTCGTCGAAGGACAATTCGAGCGCAATGACATCAGCTTTCACCGCGGAACATTTCGCGTGCGTGGCGACGTCGTAGAGGTTTTCCCCGCGCACCAGGACGAAGTGGCGATCCGTATCGAGTTTTTTGGGGATGAGGTCGAACGCATCACGACCATCGATCCCCTTCGCGGCAAGACCTTGGACGAACTGCAGTTCGTGACCATCTGGCCAGCCAGTCATTACGCGACCACCGCCGACCGCCGCAAGCGCGCCGTGGACCTCATTCGCGCGGAACTCACCCAGCGCCTTCAGGAGCTGCAGCGACAGAACAAGTTGGTAGAGGCACAGCGCCTGGAGCAGCGAACCTTGTTCGACCTCGAGATGCTCGAGGCCACGGGCAGCTGTCGCGGCATCGAGAACTACTCTCGCTACCTTTCTGGTCGGGCGTCAGGGGAGCCTCCTCCCACTCTGCTCGATTATTTTCCTCGCGACTTCTTGCTCATCGTCGACGAGAGCCATCAGACGGTCCCTCAGGTAGGTGCAATGTACCGAGGTGACCGGGCGCGCAAGGAGACCCTGGTCGACTTCGGCTTCCGATTGCCTTCGGCCCTCGACAATCGTCCCCTCAAGTTTGAGGAGTGGGAGGGGCACTTGCGGCAGTGCCTCTTCGTCAGCGCCACACCTGCTGAATATGAACTCGACCGTTCACAGGGTGTCATCGTCGAGCAGCTGATTCGACCTACCGGGCTGCTCGACCCCGTCTGTGAGGTAAGGCCCGTGGCGACGCAGGTCGACGACCTGATCGAGGAATGCAGGAAGGTCAAAGAGCGCGGGGCTCGGGTCCTCGTGACGACCCTGACCAAGCGGATGGCCGAGGACCTGACTGAATATTTGCTCGAGGTCGGGGTCAAGGCTCGTTACCTTCACTCGGACATCGACACCCTTGAGCGGGTCGAGATTCTTACCGCGTTGCGACGCGGCGAATATGACGTGCTCGTCGGCATTAATTTGCTGCGGGAGGGCCTCGACCTTCCCGAGGTAGAGCTCGTCGCCATCCTCGACGCCGACAAAGAAGGATTCCTGCGCGCGACGACCGGCCTTATTCAAACCATCGGCCGCGCAGCCCGCAACGCCAACGGGCGCGCCCTTCTCTACGCCGACCGGATGACGGACTCGATGTCGGCGGCTCTCGAGGAAACCCAGCGTCGACGTCGCATTCAAGAGCAGTACAACATTGAGCACGGCATCACCCCGCGCACCGTGACGAAAGCTATCCGTGAGCTTGCGCCCGAGCTCGGCTACGTTGATGGGGATTACGTCGAACTCGAGGAGCTGGGTCGCGGTCGGGGGCGTGGTCGGCGCAAAGGACGGACAGACAAAGACGAGGTCATCGTCGACGACATTCCCGCAATGCTACAGACCCTGCGGAATGAGATGCAGGAAGCCGCCCGCTCGCTGGAATTCGAGCGCGCAGCCGACTTGCGAGACCGCATTCGGACGCTGGAGAAGCGCTACCTCCGCGCGGGGTAATCCCCACGGCGATGCCTCGTCGGCCGGCTTGATTTCCCCTGCGCTGCCTCCTACATGAGGTGCACACAGCAGCTCAGCCTGAGGGAGCATCCCATGACCGCAGAGAACATCCACAATGTCGTCGTCATCGGTTCCGGGCCCGCCGGCTGGACCGCCGCGCTTTACACCGCGCGAGCCAACCTGCGGCCCATGGTGTTCGAGGGTTCCATCCCGAATCTGCCCGGTGGCCAGTTGATGATCACCAGTGAGGTCGAGAACTTTCCGGGTTTTCCGGAGGGAGTACTCGGGCCCGAGCTGATGGAGCGGATGAAGCAGCAAGCAGAACGCTTCGGCTGCGAGGTTGTGAGCGATAACGTCACCGGCGTCGACCTCAGCCAGCGACCCTTCCTGGTGCAGACCGAGTCCTCTGGCAGCGTGCGCGCCCGAACCCTCATCATTTCGACGGGCGCGAATGCCAAGCTGCTCGGAATCCCGCGCGAGAAGGAGCTGATGGCTTCAGGTGGAGGTGTCTCTGCCTGTGCGACCTGTGATGGTGCTCTGTTTCGGAACATGGAGGTCGTCGTCGTGGGGGGCGGTGACACGGCCATGGAGGAGGCCAACTTCCTCACGCGCTTCTGCTCGAAAGTGACCATCGTTCATCGTCGAGAAGAGTTCCGCGCGTCCCGCATCATGCTCGACCGTGCTCGTGCCAATCCTAAAATCCACTGGGAGCTGCACAAGACAGTCGTCGAAATCCTGACGAAGCCCGAGCAGACGGCCATGGGTACCCGCGATGTGATCCGCGGTGTCCTCCTCGAGGATCTTCGCACCAACGAGCGCACTGAGTTCGCTACCGACGGCCTCTTCGTCGCCATCGGCCACAAGCCCAACACCGAGCTATTTGTCGATCAACTCGATATGGACGAAAGCGGTTACCTACTCACCTCTGGCAAAGGCGCGAAGACGAAGGTCCCCGGCGTTTTCGCGTGCGGTGACGTCCAGGACCACACCTACCGCCAGGCCATCACCGCGGCGGGGTCGGGGTGCATGGCGGCCATCGACGCGGAGCGCTTCTTGGAGGCAGAGGGGAGGTGAGCTTGGGCTGTGGGTTCGCTCTGCAGCTCCGCTCCGCAGCGAATCCTGGTCCCGCGTCCTTCGGTTCCCCTCTCGTGCACTCCTCGCTAGCCTCTCTCACCAGGGTTCGGTGCGTGGGGGCGGAGGCGCGAGCGGTCATGGCGATAGAAACACGGGATCTCCGTCGTGTGGAGCTGTTCGAGAGTCTGGTGCCAGAGCATCTCAAGCTCATTCTCGGGATCACGAGAGAAGAGCAGCACCCCCCAAGCGCCGTCCTGTTTCGCGATGGTGACGTTGCCGACCGCTTGTACTTCGTCGTGAAGGGCAAGGTGCGGGTATCGAAGGAGATTCCTGGCGTCGGCGAGGAGGCGCTCGCGGTCCTCGAAGAGGGGCATTACTTCGGTGAAATGGCTCTGATCGACCACGCGCCCCGCTCGGCAAGTGCCATCTGCAATACCTCGGTCGTGGTCGGTGCCATCGATCGCAACGCCTTCGAGGACCTCCTCTTCATCCACAAGGATCTCGCCTACGACTTGCTGTGGACCTTGCTGAGGACCTTGTCGGTACGGCTTCGGGAGACCAATGAGAAAATGGGAGCGTTTCTCGCGATGGCAGGCCGCTTTTGAGGCCACGTGCGCTGAGTCCAGCGAATGCCGTATGCGTGGTCTGATCGGTCGCCCTCTCTGAGAGGGGCTGCCCCCAGGAGGCATAGTGTATATGGGCGCGCGCAAAGTAGCTCTGTACGTCGACGAATGCCTTGGACGCTACGGTTTTCCCAACGGGCATCCCTTTGGGCCAGCCCGACTCTCGGTGTTTCTCGAGGAAGCAAATCGGCGGGGTCTTGTCGGTCGCAGTGCACTGCGCACCGCATCCGTCGCACCAGCGGAAATCATCAGCCTCTTCCATCATGAGGATTTCGAGCGCTTCGTGCGCGCCCACGAGCACAGCGAAGGGGTTCTCCTCGACGGCGCCGACACGCCTTCCTTCCTTGGCTGCCACACCGCCGCAGCCACCGTCGTCGGTGCAGCTGTCGACGCCACGCGGAGATTGGTGACCGGGGAGGCGTTACGGGCCTTCGTGCCTATCGCAGGGCTTCACCATGGTGCACGTGATGCCGCCGCGGGGTTTTGCATCTTCAACGACATCGGCGTGGTGATCGAGCTCTTGCGCCGCGAATATGCCATCCAGCGTGTTGCATACGTCGACATCGACGCCCATCACGGCGACGGCGTGTATTACGCCTTCGACGACGATCCTGCACTTTGTTTTGCGGACATTCACCAAGACGGCCGTACCCTCTACCCGGGAACCGGGGACGCCAGCGAGAGTGGTAGAGGAGCTGCTCAGGGAACGAAACTCAATCTACCCGTTCCTCCCGGAGCAGACGACCGCAACTTCTATGCAGCATGGACCCAAATCGAAGCGCATCTTCTCCGCGCTCAACCGGAGTTTATCATTCTGCAATGCGGCACCGACAGCATCGCCGGCGATCCTCTGACTGCCATGCGCTTTAGCGCGGCTGCCCACGAGCACGCGACACGTCGCCTGTGCCGCGTCGCTGAGCAGCTCGGCCACGGTCGCGTGCTCGCACTCGGCGGGGGAGGGTACAATCTCTTCAACGTCGCTGAGGGGTGGTCACGGGTGCTCGCGGCGCTCCTCGAAGACTAGGACGCCTAAGCCGACAACAGGCGCGCCAAATCCAAGAGCGTGTTTGCACATCGGTTCCCACCGGCCCGAGGAGGAAATCGGCGCCGAAGCGCGGAGCAGGAGCGTTCCCCTGCGAGCGCGCTGACGCCACATTTATTCGGCGAGGGGAAGACGTCGGGGACGAGACGGCGTCTCAGGGCGGAATCGATCCGAAGAAGCCAAGTTCCACCATCGCGCATAATGAGGCGGGGGCCGCCCGTCCGTGAGGCAGCCCCACTCCAGGGTGGGGTAGATCTCGGCAATGGACTTCACCTCAGTCTGGGAAATGCGACGGATGAGGAGCTCCGGATGGAGGTCCGCGGGAGAGTCTAGGCCCGCGGCACCAGTGAGCTCGAGCAGAGCGTCCACGGTCTTCTTGTGGAAATTTGCGACACGAATCGCTTTGTCGTCGACGTCGAGCCCCTTTACCAGTTTAGGGTCCTGGGTTGCGACCCCGACTGGGCATTTATTGGAATTACATTTGAGGGCTTGGATGCAGCCGAGAGCAAACATCATCGCCCTCGCTGAGTAACAGGCATCAGCACCGATGGCGAGCTGATGCATGAGATGAAAGCCGGTGGAGATCTTGCCCGCCGAAAAAACCCTTAGCTCCTCTCTGATACCAGCGCCGACGAGCGTATTGTGGGCGAGACGGAGCCCTTCGGTGAGTGGCGCTCCAACGGAGTTGGAGAACTCCAGTGGTGCAGCGCCGGTTCCTCCCTCGCCCCCATCGATGGAGATGTAATCCGGTCGCAGTCCTGTCTCGAGCATCGCCTTGACGATGGCCATAAACTCCACGGGGTTGCCCATGCAGAGCTTGATGCCCACTGGCTTGCCGCCCGACAGCTCGCGAAGCCGGGAAATGAACTCGAGAAGACCCCGCGGCCCTCGAAATGCAGTGTGGGCTGGAGGCGAAAGTACGTCCCGTCCAAGGGGGACCCCGCGGATCTGCGCCACCTCCGCGGTGACCTTTCTCGCTGGCAGGATGCCGCCATGAGCGGGTTTGGCGCCCTGAGAGAGCTTCACTTCGATCATTTTGATGCTGTCGTGTCGCGCATTGCGCCCGAAGAGCTCTTCAGAAAAATGGCCCTGCTCGGTGCGACAGCTAAAATAGCCGGTGCCGATTTGCCAGATGAGATCTCCTCCGTGTTCGAGGTGGTAGGGCGAGAGACCGCCTTCGCCGGTATTGTGGGCGAAGTTGCCAATCTTCGCCCCTTTGTTGAGTGCGCGGACGGCTGCTTTGGACAATGACCCATAGCTCATGGCCGAGACGTTGAACACGCTGGCGAGATAGGGCTGCGCGCACCGCCCTTCCCCGACGAGGACTCTCGCTGTTTCGGGTGATGGGTGTGTGGGCTCGAGGGAGTGATTGAGCCACTCATAACCGGTTTGGTAGACATTGAGCCGGGTACCAAAAGGCAAGGTGTCGACGACATTCTTGCTGCGCTGATAGATGATCGATCTTTTCTCGCGCGAGAATGGGTTCTCCTCTTGATCGCTCTCTACAAAATATTGTCGCAGCTCTGGCCGCACGGACTCTGCTAGATAACGAAGACGGCCGAGTATGGGAAAGTTTCTTAAAATTGATTGTCGACGCTGCAGCATGTCCTGCAGTCCGAGGATCCAATATCCTGACGCCAGAATCGCAAGCAGGACTCCCCATGGGGTCCATCGCAGCGTGAGGACCCCTGCGATGAATAGAATCACCCCGACGATGACAAATGGGAGACGTCCCCAGTGCTCCACGAACGCTGGGATCCGGTCTGCTGACCGTTCCCACCGTTTCGCTTTCCTCGGTAGGTTGGATGTCAAGGACATGGAGAGAACTCCCTTCCAGTCAGGGTTGTCGTCGATTTCATCCACAGCCTTGCGCAACGCGCGTCGTTCTCCCCCGGTGCCCGTGGGGCGCTAGAGCGACCTCATCTCCCAGGGCCGACCCGTGGACCTAGCTTGAGGGCTTCATGGTGCGCATCGATGATGCGCGCACGTCGATCACCGCCATCCTCGAACACCACGACTTCACTTTCGTAAGCGTCTTCGAGCAGCGGAAGCTTGGTCGCGAGGCGTGCCTGCACTGTGACGGCTTCCTTGCGTTGGAACGCGCCTTTCAGAACAGTGTAGGCCGGTTGATCCACCTCGACGAAAACGCCGTACACCTGTGCGGTGGGGCTCTCGAGGGGCACCCGGAGGACCGCACGCATGAAGGCACGTCGCTGTCCCGGAGCCGTAGGGTCGTCGAAGATCATCGTGTCCGAACCGTGGCGCACACGCTTTTCCCGCTCCGCGGACGGAATGTGCAGCAAGGGTTCTGGCCAACGAGCCACGAGGGCGCTCTCTTCGTCTGACGAGGAGATTTCCCCCATCTCTTGCAGCAACCGATTGACCTTCGCTTTCAAGGCCTCTGCGCTCAATCGTTGGTCAGGGTCGGTCTTGCGATGTCGCATTGTGATCTGGCTCGGCTCCGCTCCTCTCTAGCTTCGCTCGGGCTGGGCCGCCGCGCCATTTGATGACCCCTTTTTTTCCGGCAGCCAGATCTGGGTCGTCTCGTCGTGGTAATGACGTGTGACACGGGGAGGCAACGGCCGACTCAGGGTGCTACCCTTCCCCCATGACCTCCTACACGCGCCTCCCGCGAACGGTCCCGAAATCGCTGCGCTACGCGCCCAAGGAGGAGCCGAGCCCCCTCGTCAAAGCTCGAACCCACGAGCGGAAAGCTGAGAAGGAGCGCGACGCCGAGGAGGGAAAGCTCCATGTGGAATACCTCGAGCGCTGGCGTGCCCTTGAGCACGCCGTGGTCAAGATCAAGGCCATGGCCCAAAAGGAGTGGGCCTACCGGCTCGCGGAAGAGCACATGGGGCCCCATGAGCTCCTGGGGCATCTCATCGCCATTTTGCCCCGCGCGCGGCAAGACCGCATCTACGCCGACCCGCGCATCGCCGACTTGAACGTCGTGCTGCAAAAAAGAAATCCTGCACGGTTGCTAGGAGGCAACGAGCTGCTGCAGGACCTCGGCGTGACGCTGGCGGCCTTCACTCACGCAAAGCGTGACCTGAAGTTTCAGCTTGGCCTGCAGGGCTACAAGTCTGCTCAAGCGCTTGCCTTGTATTTGCTCGTCATTCGAGCGGCCTGCGACCCTAAGGTGAAAAAAGAACTGAGCCTCGTGCGTGATGAGGAAAGCCTGACGCTTGCGACAGGGATCTTGCGCGACGTCACTACCCATATTCTCGAGCAGCTTCAGCTCGAACACGACGAGTTCTACGGCGTTGGTGAACGTAAAGAGCGCTGGGCACCGAAGGGTGCACGCAAAGTGTGAGCCGAGCCTGAGGCGGAGGGCGCCACAAGTGACGTCGTCACCGGACCCCAAGGAGCGAACTGTCGTCCCACCGGCGACCGCGGCTGCTCCCTTGAGGCCGCTCCCGGTCGGGCCTGAGTCGGCCCAGCGAGCGGCCGAGCAACTCGCGCTCGAGCTTGAGGCCGAGCGGCGTGCGCTCACCCTCGGGGGGGGCCTATTGTGCATCCCCATCGCCGGTGCCGCTGCAGTAGGCGTATCGTGGTTTGTGGGGGTCCCGGCGCTCTGGTTACCCCTCTGTGCCATCGCTGGGCTCGCCGTGGGCCCCGCGCTCAGTACTCTCGCCATTGCAGCCGCGAGCCTCGTCGGCCGCCCGCTTACCCGTCGGATCTTTCTTCGTCGCGCCATGACCCTCGGCCTCGGCGAAGAGCAGTGCGCGGCACTCTGGAATACCGCGCGGACGACCCTTGACGACGACGCGCGGGAGCGTCTCGCTCCTCCTGCGACGAAGTGATGCCTCGGGTGGGCGTGACTCTAGGCGAACAACTCTCTCGACGACGAACTCTATGAATCGGAGTCGGTCGCCGCCTTGACCCGCAGCGCAGGTCTGGCACAAGCGACCATGATGCGAGGCACGACCCATGGCCCACTGGCTTCTCAAGACTGAACCCGAAACCTACTCCTACGATGACCTCGTCCGCGACGGGCAGACGGCCTGGGACGGGGTTAGAAACTTCCTCGCCCGCAACCATCTGCAAGCCATGAAGCCCGGTGACCTCGGCTTTCTGTATCACTCGGTGGGTCCTCGAGAGATCGTCGGCATGGTGGAGGTGGTCTCCACTCCCTATCCTGACGCCACGAGCGACGATCCCCGCTGGGTCTGCGTCGATGTCAAGCCGGTGGGTCGACTGCCGCGGAATTTGGGCCTCGACGAGATCAAGCGTCACCCGTCGCTGCAGAGGATGGAGTTCGTCCGCATGAGCCGCCTCTCGGTGTCGCCGGTCACTCCGGAGGAGTGGCGGGAGGTGCTACGCGTGACCGAACTGGGCACCCGGCCGGTACATGACGTCGACCAGGGGGCGACCCAGGGTACGGTATCGAGAAAGTCTCCGGAGCCGGGCCAGAGGAAGGGGCAGGGGAAGGCCTCGTCGGCGTTTGTCGGGTCAAGTGTCGCCGCCAAGTCGACGCAGGCACCATCCCCTACGAGGAAGGCGGCGAGAACGCCTTCGAAGGCAAAGAAGCAAGCGGCGCGAACGGGCAAGGCGGGCGCAGTTACCGCTGGTCGAGGACGCAACCGTGCCACCTGAGGTCGTCGGCGTTCCGGCTACGGCGTACGTGGGCAGCCTGTGGGCGCTCCTCCCTGCCGTCACTGCCATCGTCCTTGCCCTCGTCACACGGCAGGTGTTGGTCGCGCTCCTCGGAGGTATCGTCGTGGGAGCGCTTTTGCTCCACGGCGGCCCCCTCGATGCGGCGGGTCATACTCTCGACCTCGTCGTCGCTGCCGCGGCGGACACCGACAAGATGAAGATCGTTGCCTTCACCCTCCTCATGGGTGGCCTCGTCGGTGTGATCACTGCGGCCGGCGGAACGGCGGGCCTTGTGTCGCTGCTGAGCCGTGTGGTGCGCACTCCACGGAGTGGCGCGCTCGCCACGTGGTGTCTCGGCCTCGTCGTCTTCTTCGACGACTACGCATCCACTCTCCTCGTCGGCAACACCATGCGTCCCCTCACCGACGAGCAGCGTATCTCTCGCGAAAAGCTCAGTTACATCGTCGACTCCACCGCAGCTCCCATCGCGAGCCTCGCCGTGGTCTCGACGTGGATCGGCTACGAGGTCAGCGTGCTCGGGGAGGCACTCCGCGCGGCGCAGCTTCCCGCTGATGGTTTCGACGCCTACGGTGTGTTCCTCGCTGGGTTGCCGGCGCGCTTCTATCCCCTCTACGCCTTGGCGTTCGTGTTCTTTCTTGCTTGGTTCGGGCGCGATGGC
>JBMTAX010000018.1:0-15619 GCA_049429145.1 Myxococcota bacterium | reverse complement strand
AGCTGACAGAGGGTCGCCTCGTCGTAACAGACATTCCCGTCGAGGTCACACCCGCGCGCGACATAACTGTAGGTGCCGTCGTCGCAGAGACAACAGACCTCGGCGCAGTCTTCCCGCAAACTGCAACCCTCGCTGGCGCTTGCACCACCCGCGAGCGGACCGCATACCTCGGGGCCGCCAGTGACGGGCTCTCTCGACGTGGCGACGGAGGCCAACACGGCGAACGCCACCACGACGAGCCCTGGCAACTGGCGTCGACGTTCGCCGACGACGTCGGTGCCTGCTGCGGGGACCTCGATCGCCCCTCGCGCGAGGAGGCGCCGAGTTCTCATTCGGCCCCCTCTTTCAGCTTTTTATAGGCGCCCATGACCTTGCGGTATTTCTGCGACAGCTCCTCGTGAGCAGCCGCGCTTTGCTTCAGCTGCTCTTGCGAGGCCTTCAGTCGCCGAACCGCCTCTGCGTACTTCGCTTTGAGCTCTTCGCTGGCATCACCCTCCGCCGAGGCATGTGACTTCAGTTTCTCCTCGAGAGAGCGGGCGTGCAAAATCGCTTTGCGGGCCTTGTCCTTGAGGTCACCGAGCTCGGTGTTGAGGCGCGTGACGCGGTCTTCTCGCTCGGCGAGCTGTGCGCGCAGGGATTCGAGTTCTTCCTCGTCGACGCTGCCAGCCTGCAGCTCGAGGTCGCGCACCTTCATGCGCAACTGGTCCTCGGCAGCACGCGCCGCGGCCCGTTCGGCTCCCCTCTCCTCACGCTCTTTGCGAAGCTCTCCACGCAGCTCATTGAGTTGCTCGCCGAATTGCTCGGATTCTGTTTTGGCGACGACGGTTTGCTCGTCGAGACGACGCTTGATCGCCTGTGCCTTGCGCTTGAGCTCGTCGTATTGCACGCGCAGCTGGTCCCGCTCCTGGTTCGCAGCCGCGAGGTCACGCCCCCGTCGCTCATCATCCTCGCCGCGGGTGCGCTTGAGGGCTTCGAGTTCACGGGACAGCGAGGCTTCCTGTGATTTGAACCGGTCTTCGCTCTCGACAGCCGCACGCTTGAGCTGCTCCCGCTCCTCCTGCACCTTCTTGAGCAGGCCCTTCAAGCGACCGTTCTCGTCCTGCAGCGACTCGGTCTCGGTCTGCGAAGTCTCCAGGCGCTCATCGAGGGCAGCGAGCCTGTGCTCGAGGTCCTCGCGTCGACGACGTTCGTCTGCGATGGCCGAAGCCATCTCTTGGTTGCGTGTGGCCAGCTCGGCGTTCTCGCCACCCGCCACCGCGAGGCCCTGCTCGATCTCATGCAGCTGCCCAGCGAGCTTGTCGCGGGCCTCCTCGAGCTCCTTGGCGCGAGATTCGCTCTCCCCCTTGAGTTTCTGCAGCGCCGACTTGAGCTTCGTGACGTCGGTCTCGTGCTTTTTCTTCCACTCCTCGCGTTCCGCCTCGGCCTGCTCGAGCGCGACGGCCTGCTGCGCCACGTCATCTTCCAATGACAAGAGCCGCTGCCTCGCGCTGTCGAGTTCCTCTTCGGTGGCCTTGCCGTGCGACTCACTGCGATGAAGGGCTCCGGTCAGCTCGGAGATCTTGTGCCTGCCCTCGTCGAGCTGCTGCTCGACCTCACCAAGACGAGCGCGGGTGCGAGCAAGATTAGCGTCGAGTTCATCCCCATGCGCTTTGGTCTCGTCGAGCCGAGACTTCAGCTCGGCCTCCCGTTGTCGCGCGGCTTTGTCGTTCTGCTGGGCGTCGGTACGAGCTTGGCTGAGCTGTTGCTCGAGTTGTGAGGTACGTTCATCACGCGTGGCAACGTCGGTAGCGCGACCGATCTGCTCCGCCTGCAGTTCCTCCTCGATCCTCTCGATACGCTCCTCACGCGATGTGAGGTTCGCTTCGAGACGGGCGCGCTCCGCCGCGGCATCGTCGAGTTCTCGATCGCGCTGTTTGATCGTGGACTCGAGACTTCTCGCCTGCTCCTGCAGAGACGCCTTGGTTGCAGCCGCCTCCTCGACGACCGCCTGATGGGTCTCGTGCAGGGTCGTCCGTCTGCGACGTCTCCCTCGAGGTCCACGATGCGGGCGCTGGCCTCTTTGTACTGCTTGCGCAGCTCCTCCCGCTGGCCTTTGGTCTCTCTGAGCTCTTGCTCGACCTCGGATTTCTCTGCCTCGAGCGCCTCAAGACGCGCGGTGAGGTCATCAATGTTCGCCTTGAGCCGCGCCTCGAGGGTCGCTTTTTGTTTCTTGAGGGTCTGCACCGCGTCCCGCAGCTGCCGGCCCTCGCCGGTGAGTTTCTCCACCTGCCCCTGCAGGTTTTGGACGTTCCCCTCTTCCTCCGCGAGCCGTCCCTTCAGCGTCGAGATCTCGCCCTGAAGCTGCTGCTCTTCGCGCCCGAAGGCGTGAGACTTCTCCGCAAGTTCAAGGCGGACCGACTCGAGCCCCCGGCTCAGCTCCTCGATCTCGCTGTGGGCACTGTCGTTTTCGGATGCGCGCGCCGCTTGCTCTTGCTGCAGGTGGGCCTGCAGCTCCTGGAGTTCACGCTGCAGCCGCGACGTCGTGCGCTCGAGTTCGTCGTGCGCCTCCTCGAGCTCGTGGCTGAGCGCCTTCTTCTCGCGCTCGAGCCGCTCAGAGCGCTCGCCTGAGATCTCCGCGTCGGCGCGCAACGCGGCGAGGTTGTCTTCGACGATGGTCAGCTGCGAAAGCAAGTCTTCCCGCGCTCGCTTCGCTCGCTCGAGTTCACGTGTGTTCTGATCGTTTTGGTCGAAGAGGGCCGCGAACTCGCGTTCGCGTTCAGCCCAGAGCTCTCCGGCCCGGGCCAGTTCTTGCTCTTTTCGCCGCAACGACTCGCGCAGGCGTGTGACCTTCTCCTCGAGACCGGCCCCGGCGACGCTGGGCAGCGGTGGCTCGTTCGCACGCCCCTGCTCGAGCAGCTCCTTGAGAGACGGACGCATCATGTCGCGACGCACCACAGGCACTTCGCTCTCGCTGCCTCGGCCCTTCGCCTTGCGCAGCGGTGGAGGTCCCTTGGGGGCCGCTCGCTCCGCATCCTCGCCCTCGACGGGCGGATTCGCAGCGCCCTCGACAGGTGGACTCACTGCGCCTTCTGCTGGGGGCTCACTCGCGGCGAGCTCCTGCGAGAGTTCGGCTTTCAGTGCGTCTTGGAACGCTTGGCCTTGGTCGTGCGCCTCGTCGTGCAGGAAGGCTTCCGGCACCAGCCTGCGCGCGCTGTCGAGGTAGAGCTGCGCCAACTGCGCGGGGCTCTGGGCCTCTGCTTTTCGCAAGTACGCATCTGCCGGCGTTTTCGTCCGGCTGTGTTCCGCGAATGCCTCAGGCGTTGCCTCTTGCGAGGTCAGGATGATCGGAATCTGCGACAGGTCCTGCTGTCGTTTGAGCCGATTGCACAGCGAATACCCGCTCGCCCCCGGCAGCTCGACGTTGAGCAGGATGAGTCGTGGCCCATTGGCGCGTACGAACTCGACGGGATCACCCTCGCCGAGAACAAGCGTCCTGAAGCCAAAAGCCGCAAAGCTCTGCTCCACCTGGGAGGTGACCTGGGTATCTGCGTCAATGATTGTGACGGTCTTGGTCGACAAGACCCCACCTCGCATCGTTGCCCGACGGGAGGTCGCCGGGGATTCCTGGTTTTTGCTCGTCTTGGGGCAAAGACGCAAGCGTGGAGGTCCCATGCGTGACCGATTCTGGACCGGGGCGGGCTGAGCGGTTGAGAGGTCGCGTCTCCTATGGCATGCCGTTGTCCAAATCAGCGGAGCTTTTGGCCATGGGCCGCCGCGAGAACGCGGCCTCCGCTACGAGATCGGGAGTCCTCATGTCTGGCACTGCGCTCCGCCGCATCCCGCTGATCCTCACGCTCACGGCGGCAGCCCTCGGGGGCTGTGACTGCGAGGGTGACATCAACATCATCGCCCCCCAGATCGCGGTGGACGTCTGCAAAGACCCCCCTCGCGAGGTGAACGGAGAGGTGCTGGGTGGCGTGCGCGACTGCACGGTAGATTTCGGCGCGCAACCGCTGACCACCCGAACGAGGCGTGAGCTGCGCATCACGAACCCCTCACCGGTGGACTTGACCATCTTCAGCGAGACGAGCTTTACGGAAGACAGCGGCCTCGATTTCGAGATCGAACAGATGCCAGCGAGCGTGAAGTCGGGACAAACCGCCATCGGCGTCATCAGCTACCGACCGCTGGTGGAGTCGGAGCACCGGGGCACTCTTGTCCTCGTGAGCGATGCGGAGAACCTAGCCGAAGGGGAGAACGTCGTCATCGACGTCTTCGGCAGCGGGTTCGATGACGGCCTTCCGGACATCTCGGTGAGTCCGATGGTTTGTGACTACGGCCGCGTGGCCGTGGAAGGCGTGGCGCAATGCACCCTGAGCATCGAGAACCTCGGCCAACGAGACCTCGTCTTCGATGAGGTCGCTCTCGTCGATACAGAGCTCGCCGCTCCGCCTGAGCACCCCGCCGACCAAGCCCCCTTCAGCTTTGTGGGTCGTCCGCCTGCCCGCGATGACGCCCTCCCGCCACCTCCGGGCGATGGCTCGGCGCCACAGAACGTGTTCGATCTGACGTTGCGCTTCTTGCCCCTCGCCCTCGGTAATTATCAGGGCAAGGTGAGCATCAAGTCCAACGACCCTGACAGCCCCGAGCTGCTTATTCCGCTCTCTGGCATCGGGGTGACCCCGCCGACCTGCGGCGTGGCCATCAAGTCGGTCAACGGCGCGCCCGGCGCGAGCAGCGATATCGAGCCCCTCGACGACGTCGTCTTGACCGCAGAGAGCTCCGTGCCGACAACGGCCGACGGCAGCATCGCCCAGGTCAACTGGACGATCGTCGACCAGCCTCCCGGCTCCACGGCGGTGCTCACCAACCCCACAGGGCTCGAGACCGGCTTTACCTTCGCAGATGGTGTGCTCGGGCTCGACCTCGCGGGCCGCTACCGAGTAAGGGCGACGGTGATCGATGACCTCGGCACCGAGAGTGTGAACCAGTGCGAGATCGAGTTCGAAGCTATCCCCAATGACACAGTGCTCGTGCAGTTGTCCTGGGACACGAGCTACGGCGATATGGATCTGCACCTGATGAAGGAGAGCAGCGGCGGCCAGTTCTGCGCGTCGAGTGGTGTAGATCTCTCTGGCGCCGTCGCTGATTCTTGTGGGGGCGACTACTCCTGCTACTACGGCAACTGCAAAGCAACGAGCGGGGGGCGACCTGATTGGGACGACGACGGAGTGGCCGGCAGCGAGGGCGACCCGAGTCTCGACATCGACGACCTCTGTGGCTTCGGCCCCGAGAACATCAACATCGATGTCGCTGAACCCGGGGCGTATCTCGTCGGCGTCGATTTCTTCGGGTTCACCGGTTGCAGCGGCTCCGGGTCGGTCGGCAACACCATTCGCATCTATATTTATGGAGCCCTCGCCGCGGAGTTCTTCCGAGACCTCGACAGCGGAGATTGGTGGGAACCTGCGATCATCCACTGGGTAGACCCGGCCGACGGGGTGCCCTGCGTCGAGGACCTCTCCACGTCGGCCGAGGAATGCCCGGGCTACTGAACCGCGCACACCTGCAGCGGTCACCTCCAACCTCCTTGTGTGGACATTCATCACCATGAAGCACTTTCTCGGCACTTTGTTCGTCGCTGCGCTCGTAGCAGGCACGGCTGCCTGTCCGGACGTCGGCCTCTCGGACCCCACATCCCCTCCGGTCACCACGTCGAACTGCGAGGAACACAGCGACTGCGGCGCGGGGTACACCTGCCAAAGCGGTGAGTGCCGGCCCGGGGAATGCGTGGCCAGTCTGCAGCCCCAATGTAACGCCGAGGACACCCCCGCCGAAGTGGCTCCTTATTGCTGTGCGGTCTGGGAGAACTGCAACGTCCTCGGTGAATGCGTCGCAAACCCGGATGCGCCGGTGGGTAGTCAATGCCAGACCGACACGGACTGCTCTGGCCTCGGGCAGTTCTGCTCGGGCGGAAATTGCTTCGAAACCGGCGGACGAGACGCCTGCACGAAATCATTCCAATGTCCGGCCGGAGAGCGCTGTGACCGTACTGTGTTCCTCTGCGTGCCGGACAACGGTGGGTGCACGTTCGCGGAGCAATTCCCTGAGCTCGCCTGTGAGACGAGCCAGCTTTGCGACGCCGAGACCGGTTTCTGCCTCGACCCGGGCGCGGCAGAGTGCACCGCCGAGACGGCGAGTGCCGATTGCCGCCCGAACGAGCTCTGCGACAACTTGGGCCGCTGCGTGCAATGCATCACGTCTGACGACTGTGGTCCCGGAACCGACTGCAATGTGGGCACCGGCAGCTGCTACTCGGTGCTGAACCGCTGCGAAACCGACGACGACTGCACCACCGGAAAACGCTGTTCCCCAGCGAGCAACGAGTGCGTGACCCCGCAGTGCTTGACCGATAATGATTGCGAGGACAGCCGCGCGCAGTGCGACACCTCGACGTTTACTTGTTTCTTGCCTGCCGCCACCTGCAACGAGACCGACGAGCCCAACGACTCCGCGGGCTCCGCAACTCCGATCACGCTCGCCGGGTACTCGGGCACTCTGTGTCGAGGCAACACCGACTTCCTCAGTTTCCCGGTGCAAGGGGGCAAGCGCTACCGCGCCACAGTGACGTTCTCTGACTACGACGTCGCTGGGGTCGTGATCGAAATGCGCAATACCCTAGGCCTGCCTACGGCCAGCGACACCCTCGGGAGCTTCGAGAACGCAGGCAGCGTCAGTGGTGTTGCCGACGCCGATGAGAGCGGTAACTTCCTGCTCCGCATCACTGGCGCAGCGTCAGAGGCCGACCAGTGGAGTTACGCTGTCACTCTCGAAGAGAGCGATGCGCCACCACAGGTCAGCTGCAGTGACGAGACGGCGAACGGCATCGAGCCCAACGATACTTTTGCTACGGCCCACGAGATTGTGACGGGGACGAGCTACGCGTTCGCTCGCTGCGGGATCTCCGACGTCGACTTTTACAAGATCGCGGTGCCGCCACAGAACGGGGTCGAGATCGCCGTGGAGATGGCCGTGGAAGAAGGCGACCTCGAGCTCGCCCTCTACAGCGCGGAGAACGGCAGCAGCATCGACACGGCCACCACGGGGGCGTCTGTGGAGAAGGTCGACGTGGCCGAGGGACCCTCTGAACTCTGGCTGAAAGTATACCGATACAGCGGTGACAGCGATGCGGCCACGAACCAGACCTACAGCGTCTTCGCGAAAGCGATACCGCGCCCGGCGAGCTGCGATGCCGACATCAATGAGCCCGACACCACGCCGGCGCAGGCGGGCATTCTCAACCTCGCGACGACGGTAGAGGCCCTGCGCTGCGGCAACGGTGACGTCGACCATTTCGCGCTCACCATTCCGGCCAACACGGCGGGCACCTTGCGTCTCGACTTCACCCATAGCCAGGGTGACCTGAAGCTCGACCTCCTCGACGGTGAGGGCGCAGTGGTAGCGACCTCGAACCAGAGTTCCAACACAGTGGCGTATGAGGCTGTCTCGCTGCCCTTTGCTGCCACAGAGACGACCTACGTCGCGCGCGTGCGACTGAACGCGGGCACTGGTTCGACCCCTCAAGCTTATACGCTGTCAGCCTCGACCTACGACGCCAGCACCTGCACGGCCTCTGAACCGGTGAGCAACAACACTTTTGCCACCGGTACCTGCGTGGGCGCCTTTGACAGCGACCTCGCGTGCGCGTCGTCGGGAACGGTGCCGACGAGCGGGCCAGCCCTCACCGCGTGCGCTGACGCGTCCACCCCAGGATGCGGAACCCTCTGTGGTCCAGCCGACCCCGACTACTTCCGGGTGGGCAAGCTGAACAACGGGCAGCTGCTGCGGGCGAAGCTGATACACGCCGCTGACGTCGGGGCCATGGGCCTCGCGCTCGTGCGCCAGAACGGGGACGGCTCCGTCACCGAGCTCGTGAGCGATCTCAACGGCAGCTCCAGCGACACCCTCGAACTCACGTTGGTCTCGCCGACCTTGGGCGACTCTCAAGTGCGCGAGTATGGCGTTGTGGTGAAGGCCGTTGCCGCCGCGGATTATGCAGCGCAGCCCTACAGTCTCGAGATCGAGGTGGGAGCACCGTGCGTCGCAGATGCGCGAGAGCCCAACGAGACCGTGCTGGAAGCGCTGTCTTCCACGGAGACCGAACTCACCTCGGGCACGGCCGTCGAAGCAACCCTCTGCGGCAGTGACGTCGACGTCTTCAAGATTTTCCTACAGACGGGGCAATCGCTGAATGCGACACTCAGCGAGCTCGACGGGGCCACCATCGACATCTTGTCGTCGTCGGGCGAGGTACTTCCATGCGCCCAGGGGATTCCGGAAGCACAAACTGCCCTGGTCTGCCCGGCCGATGCAGCTACCGCTCCGACGGCCTACACTTCACCCATGGTGGCGCGCTACACCGCGACGAGCACGAACCTCTACTTCGTTCGCGTGAAGCGGCAACCGAACGGTGGCATCGGGACCTATACGCTCAGCGCCACCGTCACCGGTCCCTGAGCGCCGCTGGGAGCAGCTCCCGCTCTGTGTCGAGAGGGAGCTGCCGCACCGCCTCGGCAACCGTGACGTCGTCGAGGTTTGGCACCGCGAGCGAGAGGCCGCGAGATCCGCGTCCACGTACCTCGTCTTCGAGCAGTCCGTGGCCGAAGACGACCGAGATGCCGTCGGCTACCGTCAACACACCTCCTTCGTCGACCATAGAGAGTCGGTCTTGTGCACGCGTTCGTAGCCTGTTGGTGTGGGGGCCTCGCGAGAGAGCGAGGTCAAAGTGCCGCTGGCAGAGAGCTGCCTTCGCACGCGGAAAGCGCGCCCACGTGAGGGCGTTGAAGAAGTCGTGTAGATTCTCTGCACGCGTCGGCACAGTGCCGCGCACGCAGTGTCCGATGTAAGAATCACCCACGTCGCTCTCGTCGAGGCCGACAGGTAAGCGCCCTCGAGGTGTCCAAAATCGCAACGGAACCTCGAGGCGCTGCGCGAGGACCCCGACGTCAGGCCAGCGCCCCTCGCGCTCCTCCTGGAAAAATCGCATGAGCCACGGCGAATAGGGCTCAAGTGCAGGCACCTCGAGCCACCTCGTCGGCTGAAAGTGGGCACGCCTCGTGGTCGACATCACCTGTAGGGCACTGCGCGCATGGCGGCGATGTCCCTCTCCGAGGGCCCGCATACACCTCGAACCCTCGCCTGGCCAGTGTCACCCAAGAGGCCGCCCACGGCTTGGTCAACGGACCACGGGCACCTCGTCGAGTAGCCTGTGGACCACCCTTCCGAGGTCCTCCCCGTCGAGTTCTGCCTCAGGGGAGAGCACGAGGCGATGCTCGAGCACGAGAGGCGCGACGCCTTTGACGTCGTCCGGGAGGACGAAGGTTCTGCCAGCGAGCACAGCAGTGGCACGGGCGGCGGAAAGAAGCATGATACCTGCGCGCGGCGATGCGCCGAGGCGCAAGGACGAGCAACGTCGCGTGGCGAGCACGATCTGGTGGGCGTATCGCTTGACGCTCTCCTCGATGTGAACTGCTCGTACCTGTCGTCGCAAGGCCTGCAGTCCAGCGAGGTCAAGCAGGGGGGCGATGCGCTCGAGCCTCTCTTTCGGAGCGTGCGCATCGGCGTTGAGCAGCTGCCACTCGGCCTCCTCGGAGGGGTACCCCATTTTGACTTTGAGCAGAAAGCGGTCGGTCTGCGCCTCGGGGAGTGGGTATGTGCCCTCGAACTCGAGCGGGTTCTCTGTGGCGATCACGAAGAAGCCCTCGCCGAGCTCGCGCCTCTCCCCGTCGAGGGTGACCTGCCTTTCAGCCATCGCCTCAAGCAGCGCAGCCTGGGTCTTCGGGGGCGTGCGGTTCACCTCGTCGGCGAGCAGCACCTCGGTGAAGAGAGGCCCAGGATGAAACTCCCAGCCACCGTGGCCCTCGTCGTAGACGCGGGTGCCGAGAAGGTCGGTGGGCATGAGATCGGGGGTGAACTGCACCCTCTGAAAGCGAAGCCCGAGGCTAGCGGCCAAGGCGCGTGCCAACAGCGTCTTTGCGACCCCGGGCACCCCCTCGAGCAACACGTGCCCCTCCGCAAGCAGTGCCGTCAGCGCGCCGTCGATGGCAGCGTCTTGTCCGATCACCACCTCGCGAAGCTGGGCCTGCAATCGAGGAAGGACCACAGGAGGCTCGCTGCGCAGGAGGTCACGAGAAAGGGTTTCGCTCATGGCGCGAAGCTCCTCGATGGAGGGCAGACGGGTCAAGGGGCAGAGGCGCTCCTGATGGCCCCCCGACACGCTCGTAGAGGGCCGCCAAGCGCTCGAGCCTCGCCCCGGTGGTCGCGAGCCCGTCGGACGGCACCGGGGCCGGAGGGTCGCCACGCCTCGGCGCGAGACCCAGCAAAACGGCTGGCACGAGAAGCAAGAGCGCGAACATGGCGACCTGCGGCCCGGTCCTCGAGAACGCGCGACGCATCGCTCCCTGTCCCCGCACACCATGATGCCGCTCGTCGAAGACCACGGCCCCTCCCTCGCCGAGAAGTGCCAACAGCAGGGCTGCGTTGTCATCCACGAGGAGACCATCGTTGGCGAACAGCGTCGACGAAGCCACCGCGAACACAGCACCGTTTCCCTTAGAGAGACCCAGCACCACCGCGGCCCCACCACCGTCGATGACCAACGGCACCGCAGGCGCCGTCCCGAGAGGGCTCGCTCTCCCTTGGCCCCTCACCCGCACCTGCCCTGCGAAGAATGGCGTCGTGCCCCTCGCTATCGCATCGCTGCTGCTCGGGCTCGCACGACAATAGACGTCGAAGCGCCTCAGCAACTCTCGCTGCCTTGAGAGCGCTGCATCCTGCTCATCGCAAAGGAGAAGCAATCGCTCCCCACCCAGCACCCGCTCGACGAGATCGTCAGCCTCCGCCTCGGTCCATGCCGCTCGAGAGGGAGGAGGCACAACGTAGGTCGAGCCCGGCCGTAGTGGTGGCCTCTCGTCTTCGAAGTCGCGCCAGAGCAAGACCTCTCGCCTGCGCTCCTCGAGCAAGAGGCGCATCGCGAGCAGGCCCGCCGGGGCACCGTTGTCGACGGAGACCGTGGGATCTGCCGAAGGGTCGCTGGCGAGATCGCGCAAGAACACCGCACCGACGAGCAGCGCCGCCATGGCGACCCACAAGGGCGCTCGGGTCGAGGTCACGCGGTCTCCTCGCGCTCGGCCATAAACGCTGCAGTCGCGCGCAAGAAGGGCTCAACGTCTGCTCGAGCCAGCGGTTTGTCGTCATAGAGAGCTCGTTGGAAGCGCATCATCAGCGGCGCGAGAGCGCGCTCTAGAGCGGGCCCGAGCAAGGTGAGCAGCTCGCGGTCTGTAGCAGCGACGGGGAAGGTCCCAAGGCTCCGGGTCGACGCTTCGACGAGCAACGCAAGATAAGCGGCACGCACGCACCGGTGCAGCTGCCCCTCACGCATGGCCTTCTCAGCTTCATCAAGGAGCGCCGTGGCGTCGAGACCCGCGGCGCGTGCTGCCACCGCTGGGTGAGCCTCCCCTGGCTTCATGGGAACGCGAGCACGCCGCGCTCGGTAGAGCCGCAGCGCCCCCATCGACACAACGAACGCAAGGCCAACGAGATAAACGGTGCGGGAGAGTCCGGCGTAACGCTGCATGAACTGGCTCTCAAAAAACTCCATCAGGAAGGCCCGAGCTCGCTCGAGCAATCGCGCGAGGAGGTCTGGCTGCTTTCTCGCCCCGGCGAAGCGTGGGTCTCCCTGCTCGAGACGTCGCACCTCTTCGCGCAAAGCAGCAGCATCCTCGACGACGGCGTTCGTGCATCCCAAGCGTGCGAGCCCCTGCAAGACGGCGACGCCAGCGGCCGCGTCTCCTGACGCCTCGATGGCGCCGCGCGCGGCCTCCACGACGGAAACCGCAGCCGTTGGTACATGGGCAGCGACGGCGCTGTATTGCTCGAAGCGCGGCGCGACGCCTTCTGGGAGGGCCCGAAGACTGTCTTGCAGCTCCGTACACCACGGTGGTGGGGTCGCCCCGATGGCGAAGTGGATGAGCACCAGGTGGACGACGCTGGCGCTCACGGCGTGCCCATGTTTACGAGGGAGCTCTGCGACCCATGGTCATCAATACCCACACCCTCGAAGCGGATGCGCAAATCGCGATAGAAGAGCGTGGAGAACACGGCAGCAAGGGGCAACAGCAAGCTGTTGGACGCCACCTGCAGGGCCGCGAGGGGTGCGGCAAGGTAGAGGGGCAGCGCCCACAACGACAGGTCTCCCGAGAACGGCGGTGTGTGCTGGAACCCTTGGAGGAGGGTGGGCAGCAAAAACAACTGCTGCACCGCCGACTGCAAGGCAAAGTAGACAAGCAACAGCAGGCTCAACCGGAGCTTTGGGCTCGTCGTAAACGACACGCCGCGGGGCCCCATCAGGGCGACTGAGCGGGCGAGCGCAGCACGACCAAATCGCTCCTCGAGGGCAAGTATTTGAGGCCAAAGAGCGAAGCGAAGTCCCATCATCACCAGGGCGATGACGAACCAAAGCAAGCCGACGAGTCCTGCGATGATGCCGGTCAATGGCGTCGGAGAAATTGCGAGCGCACCGACGAGTAACAAAGGCGGAGGCACGAGCACGACGAGGGTGACGATGCCCCCCCAGAGGAGCGCAGTCAGCAGCAACTGAGGCGCCCTGCGGAAGCCACGGGCGATCAGCTCACGAGGCTCGATCACCTCGTCACGGAGCGCCCCTTCGGTTGCGAAGGTACCCACGACGGCGAGCATCCAACTGGTCAGGGCGAGCGCCGCACCGCAGGCCGCGGCCTGTGCCAGTTTGTTCGCGAGCACAGCGCCAGCGGCCTCGAGCGGGAGTTCGGGATCGAGACTCCTCACGATGGTCCCTAGGACCATCAGCAGCGCGTCGCGACACAGCAATTCCAGCACGCAGAAGGGCAAGGCCGCGATCGCAAAGGTGCGCCACCATCGACGAAGCAGCGCGATCCCCTCCGTGAGTAGCTCACCAACCGAACGCGGAGTTAGCTGCATCGAGCGAGCTTACTCCGGCCGGAAGCCGTGGCCCAACCGCTTCCGCTTTCTTTTCGGGTCTCCGCCGACACAGATGACGTCGTCTCCCTAGGAGGGCCGAGCGTGTGCTAACAGCATGCTCATGGGACGCTATCTCCTCCTCGCCCTTGCCTTCTGCCTTGGCTCCTCGTCGACGCTGGCCCGCACAGGGCAACAGCCCCGACCGACCGTCGTCGTGGCACCGCTTACCAGCTCCGGGGCCGAGGAGCATGGCTGGATCGGCGATGCCTTCGCAGAGAGTCTCTCGTCGAGATTGCTGTCCTCCGGCAGCGCAAACGTTCTGTCTCAGCGGCAATGGGCCGCAGCTTTGCGTGAGCGCAATATCGCTGCTCTCGACGTCAAGGGGGACGCCGACGCGAGAGTCGTCGGGCAACGGCTGGGGGCCGACCTCGTCGTTGTCGGTAGCTACATGGCCGCGTGGCCCGACGTCACCGTGTGGGTTCGGCTCGTGCCGGTGGCTGGCGGGGAAGCGGTGGCGAGCGCCGAGGCCCGGGGGCACCTCGAGGAGCTGCCCCGCCTCGAAGCGCAACTCGCCAAGCAGCTGTTCCGCGCGGAGCTGGGGAAGGCAGCTGCCGCACGCGGAGCGCCCCGCAACGTGTACGCGTGGCATTCCCTCACGCGCTGCACCAGCGCCCTGTCTCTCCAGTCGCTGGGCCCACGCGCACGCCCCTGGCTACCGCGGGCCATGGTCGAGCAAGCCGTGGCGGCCTGCGACGAGGCGCTACGCCGTGACAAATCGTTGCTGGAGGCGGAATCGTTTCGGGCGCTCGGCCTTGCCTTGCTCGGGGAGACCACCAAGGCGCGTCTCGTCGCCCGTGGGGCCGCGCGTCGTGCCAAGACCCCGGGGTGGCCTCACCTCATCGCCTACTACACGGCGCACGCAGCCGGGGATGACGTCGAGGCCGAGTCCTACCTCGCGGCTGCCATCAAGCAGCGGCCCGGCTTCCTGCATGCACACACCACGCTGGGGGAAGCGCAGCTCGACCGTGGTGCCCTCGCAGAGGCGAGGGCGACGTTCGAGGGGTCGTTGCGCGAGTGTCCGCGCCAACCGTGGACGCAGGTGCAGCTGTCGAAGGTGCTGGGCCGAGAGGGGAAGATCGATGACGCCCTCGCCCGACTCGACGAGGCCCTCATCCAGGTGCCTGGGGACCCACTGCTGCTCCTCGAGAAAGGAAGTCGCTACATCGATGGGAAACGGTGGGATGATGCAGAGCGAACCCTGCGGGCCTCGATGGAACAGGACCCGCGCATCGCCGCCACCTACCTGCGCCTGGGGTACGTGTACCTCGAGCAAGACAAACGCGAACTGGCCGGAGCCATCCTGCAAAAGGCCCTCGTAGAGGCCGACCTCGAAAGTGAGGCCAGGGTGCGAGGCTACGCTCACTTCGACCTGGCCAAACTCCATGCGCGCCAGGGCAACAAGACCAAGGCCACCGAACACCTGAAGCTCGCCGCCGAGGCCGGGTTCGCCGACAAGAACAGCGTCGTCCACGACAGCGACCTTGCCATCCTGGCGGACGATCCCGAGGTGAGCGCCCTGTTGCAGCCCTAAACGGCCATTCCTAACGATGGGGTCGATGGGAGATCGCTCGCTGACACACGCAGAGGCTCATGGAGCGAAGAGGCGTGTCACAAGGTCACTCCCCGCGAAAGACGAGAGCCACGACATGCGATGCCGCCAATATAGCCCCCCGCGCAGCTCCCTCTACTCTCTGGCTGTCCTCGTCGCTCTACCCTTGGTCCTGCTCGGAGGCGCTGCATTCGCGACGGGACTGCCCGAGGGAGCCGTCGGCGCCCTCGGTGGCATCGCCCAAGAGATGGCCAGCTGTACCGATGGCACCGGGACCGCCGCCGGGTTTGCCGAGGAACTTCGTCTAAAGCTCACCGCTGCGGTGGCGAGCGGCAACCTCTTCCTCTCGCTTTTGCTCGTATTGCTCGCAGGCTTTGGGGTCACGCTCACCCCGTGCGTGTACCCACTCATCCCCATCACGCTGTCGCTGTTCGGTGCACGCAGCTCACCGACGAAGCTGGCCGGTTTTCTGCTCTCGCTCACCTATGTGTCGGGCATGGTGTTGCTCTATTCGGGGCTCGGGATCGGCTTCGCCCTCGCGGGGAAGGTGATGGGGGCCGCGATGCAGCACCCCGTCGTCACCGCTGGCGTCGCACTCTTCTGCCTCGCCATGGCTGCGAGCATGTTCGGTGCCTTCGAGCTCGCGCTACCGCCAGCGGCTCAGCAGCGACTTGCACAAGTGGGCGGCAGCGGCTTTCGCGGTGCTTTCCTCATGGGCCTCGTCGCTGGTCTGATTGCGGCACCCTGCACCGGTCCGGTCCTCAGCTTTATTCTTACCCTCATCGCTGTCGACGGAGACATCGGCCGAGGCGCGCTATTCATGGTCGTGTTTTCCCTCGGGGTCGGCCTCCCCTTCCTCGTGCTCGGAACGTTCTCGAGTGCGGTGGTGCGAATCCCGAAGACAGGGGCGTGGACCGAGGCAGTGAAGGGTATCTTTGGTTTGTTGATGGTGGCTGCGGGCCTTTATTTCCTCACCCTCGGCGCCCCCGCCCTCCTGCTCGCAGCGTGCGGAAG
>JBMTAX010000017.1:0-16521 GCA_049429145.1 Myxococcota bacterium | reverse complement strand
CTTGAGATCGTCGGGCAAGACGTAGCTGCCCGAGAAGCCGCTGATGACGATCTCTCGACCCTTGAGGCTGCCGGAGGCGAGGAGCGGGGAGAGCAGAGGGGGGTACTTGTTCGTACCCGCGGCATATTCCTCGGCCTTCACGGTGATCGAAATGCACTGCTCGCTCGGGATCGACGACATGGAATAAGCACGAATACCTTCACGCTTCCCCTTCATCGCCTCGAGGTAGTCGATCCACCGTCCGAGCTCGGGAAACTGGTGCGGGTCGATGGTGACGAACTGCCCCGCGCGGTAGCCCCCGTGGTCGCCGACGAAGATGTACAGGGTGGCCGTGTCATGGGTGCGCGGCACGACGTCGACGACAACACCCTGCATCTTCCGGATGGTCCGGGCTGGCGCCTCCGCGCCAGCTGCCTTGACACTCTCTTGCACCGGTGGCGGCCCCGGCACGAAGCGGCCCGAATGGTCTCGTGGCGCGGCTGGCGGCGGAGGCGGTGGTGGCGCAGGGAATCCGCCTGGCGGGGGCGGTGGTGGCGGAGGCACGAGGCTGGCGGGGCTCGGCGGTGGTACCGCCGGGCGCGCGGGGACAGGATTCGGCGGCGCTGGCGGCGGTGGAGGCAGCGGAGGGAGCCCGGCGAGGGAGGGCAGAGGGCTCGGCGGCAGCGGCGCGGTTACGCCGGCGCTGTGCGATGCAAGGAAACCACCGGACGACGGCGGTGGTGGGGGCGGTGGGGGCACCGGCACGCCGAGGCTCTGCTGCTGCTCCGGTGGCGGTGGCGGCGTCGACGGCGGGGTGGTGGTGGGCGCCACCCACGACGCCTGGGGCCACGGCTCTACGTCTGCGCGCGCTGTGGTGTCGCTCGGTGGAGGGGGTATACGCTCATCAGCGTCAGACACGGGTCCTCCAGTACGGCCGCGCCGTCCTCGAATTGCTCTTGGGATAACGCGGGTCGGAACTTCGCCGCAAGCTCTGGGCGGGCACCCGTCGCGCGCCACAAGGCGTACCCCGGGTAGGCATCTTTGCGTGACGGCGCTAACGACCGTCGCGCTGCGCCGCGCAGTCACGAGGTTGAGCACGTGCCACGCCCCCCTCACCGCACCCTCGGACTGTTCGCCCCCCCTGAGCCTGCGCGGGCGACTGCGGCTTTGCCCGCCGACGAGGGGCGCCCGCACGCTGAGGTACCGCAGACCGTCAGCCAGCTGGTCACCGCGGTCAAGCAAACCGTCCAGCGCGACTTCTCGCGGGTTTTTGTCGAGGGAGAGCTGTTCGAGGTGAGACCTTGGTCTGCGCGGGGGGGCACGATGGTCTTCTTCAAACTGAAGGACTCCGCGAACTTGCTCGAGTGCAAGATCGCCGGGGAGGCGCTGCATCGGCTGCGCTTCTCCCTCGACGAAGGTCTACTTGTGCAGGCGCGGGGACGCCTCACGGTTTTCCGCTCGAGAGTGCAACTCGAGGTGCACCAACTCGCGCCTGCAGGGCAGGGGGAACTCGCGTTGGCCTTCGAGCAGCGCAAGGCGGAACTCGAGCGGGAGGGTGTGTTCGATCCCGTGCACAAGCGTCCGCTGCCCTTTCTGCCGCGCACCGTCGGCATCGTCACGTCGCGCCAGGGGGCCGTCGTGCGCGACATGGTGAAGATTCTGCGGCAGCGCATGCCCAGTGTCTCGATTCTGCTTTCGCCCTCGGCGGTGCAAGGGGCCGATGCCGCGCCGCAGCTCATCGAGGCGCTCCAGCGTCTCGACGAGAGTGGGCGCTGTGACGTCATCATCATCGGCCGAGGGGGCGGCTCCCTCGAGGATCTGTGGGCCTTCAACGACCCGATGCTCGCCCGCGCGTTGCGTCGCACCACGACTCCGGTGGTGGCCGCCGTCGGACACGAGACCGACACGACGCTGGCGTGCCTCGCGGCGGACCTGCGGGCTGCGACCCCGAGCCACGCGGCCGAGTCGGTCGTCCCCGTCGCGCGCGAGCTGCGGGAGAGGCTGAGGCGCGACGAGCGTTATCTCGCTCAACAGCTGAGCGAGCGGCTGAGTCGAGCTCGGTTGCGGGTCCGCCGTGCCGAGGGTCGGCTCGGCGACCCCCATGCGCTGCTCCGTCCAGCCGAGCGACATCTCTCGGCACAACAGGCCGCCCTCACTGTCGCGCTTTCGAGTCTATTTCGTCGACGACAAGTTGCCCTCGAGCAACTCTCGTCGCGCCTCGAGCACCGCTCGCCCGCGCGGGTGCTCTCGGAGCGTCGTCGGGCCTTGACCCTGTGCAAAGAGCAGCTCGCCGCCGCCTCTCCCCACCGCGCGGTGCTACAGGGACAACACGATCTCGTCGAGCGGCGTGCACGCCTCAACCACGCGGTGCAGCGGCTCGTCGCAGAGGGGCGTCGATCCCTGGGCGAGCATGGTGCCCGCCTCTTCGCTCTCTCTCCCCTCGCCGTACTCGATCGGGGTTACACCCTGGTACGGAGGCCTGAGGCACCTCATGCCGTGGTGCGCACCGTGTCCGGACTGCAAGCGGGCGACACCGTTCGCCTGCAATTCGCGGACGGTGGCGTGACGGCCACCATCGGGGAGCGCGTTGACACGGGCGACGTCACAGAGGAAGGAAACCCATGGCAAAATCCGACAAAGGCGACATCGAGGAACCTTTCGAGCTCTTGATGGGCAAGCTCGAGACGGTTGTCTCCCAGCTCGAGGCAGGTGAGCTCTCCCTGGAGAAGAGCCTCGAGGCCTACGAGGCTGGCGTCGGTCTCGTACGTCGAGCCCAGTCTCGCCTCGATCAAATGGACCGCCGCCTCGAGGAGCTGAAAGCGGATGGCAGCGTAGCGCCCCTTACCCTTGAGGGTAGCGAGGGCACCACAGGCTGACGACGACCAAGGAGCGCACCATGTCCGATCTGTTCGAGCGCCTCGCCCCGACCTTGGACCTCATCGAGCAGCGTCTCGCCGCCAGCCTTCCAGTGCGGGCTGTCGACGGCAGCGCCGCGCCTGCAGGTCTCACCGAGGCCATGGCCTACATGCTCCTTGCGGGTGGGAAACGGCTCCGCCCGTTGCTGGTCCTCGAGAGCGCCCGCGCTGCCTGTGCCGATGACGAGAGTGCCCGTGCCCATGACCTCGCCATGCCCGCGGCACTCGCCGTGGAGTACGTGCACACCTACTCGCTCATCCACGACGATCTGCCTGCCCTCGACAACGATGATCTGCGCCGTGGGCGGCCGACGCTGCACGTGCGCTATGACGAGGCTACCGCTATCTTGGCCGGGGACAGCTTGCTCACCGATGCCTTTGGCTTCCTCGCCGCGAGCGAACGGCGGGGGCGTGAGCAGTGTCTTGAGCTGTCTCGCGCCGCGGGCAGTGCGGGGATGGTCGGCGGCCAGTTCGAAGACCTCGCGAGCGAGGGAAGAGAGATTGACGTCGACAAGCTGGTGAGCATCCACCGCGGCAAGACGGGTAGGCTGTTCATCGCGTCCTGCGTTCTCGGGGGCCTCGCTGTCGATGCGCCAGCTGCAGCGCTCGAGAAGTTGGCAGCGTACGGGGCTGCCTTCGGTCTTGCGTTCCAGATCGCTGACGACGTGCTCGACGTCACCGGCGCTGAAGAGGAGCGCGGCAAGCGCCAAGGGAAGGACGCGGCGCTCGAGAAAATGACCTATGTGCGCGCCTTTGGGCTCGAGGGTGCGGCGCAGCGGGCACGGGAAGAGGCAGAGCGAGCTGCCGACATAGCAGCACAGCTTGGGCCTCGCGCAGAGGTTCTGATCGAACTGGCACACCTCGCCGCAGTACGAAGCCGCTAACCAGGACCGGCATCGATCGCGCCGCCCTAGTCTTGCTGGAACAGCCACGAGAGCTGCGTGTGTGGCCCGAGCTCTTCGATCACATGACGGCGAAAGCCTCGCTTGAGACGAGTGGCGAGTTGCCCCATACGCTGCTTGGAGACGCCATACCGTCTGCCCAGGTCGACGAGGCTCACGGGGTCCTCGCTCATAAGATGCTCACGCCAGACCGCGATATCCCGCTCGTCGCTGAGGCTCTGCTCATAACGCTTCACGAGACCACCGACGAGCTGCCCCATCTCCATCTTGGCCGCGTTATCCTCGGGGTCCCCCTCGTCGGCTGCGATCAGGTCGCCGAGGGCCCCGCCTCCCTCGTCGTCGCCAATGGGCGCAGACAGACTGGCCTCGCGTCCATCGAGTCGGGCGACGATGCGCTCCACCTCTGCGCGATCCTCGCCCACCCGCTCAGCGATGGCGTCGATGGTCGGTTGCTTGCCTTCCGCGAGTAGCTCTCGACGAATCCGAGGCAGCTGGAAGTAGAGCTTTCGCCCCGCTCTCGTCGTACCGGTATGAATCACCCGTCCGTGGGTCATCAGGAACTTCGTCAGCTGCGCGCGGATCCAGTACACCGCGTAGGTGCCGAAGCGGGTCCCTTGGTCGGGGTCCCAACGCTGGGCAGCGATGGCCATTCCCGCCGACGCCTCTTGCACCAAGTCCATGATGTTGGTCCACGCCCGTCGGTACTGGTGGGCCATCTTGATGGCGAGACGAAGGTTGTGCACCACGAGGGTCTTGGCGGCGCTCTGGTCTTGGTAGTCCCGCACCTTGCGACCAAGAGCACGCTCTTGGTCCTCGCTCAACCGTGGCAGGCTCGTGGCGCGCCCAACGAAGGCTTGGTACAGGTCGCGGACCTCCCGCGCCTGCCGCGCGGCCCCCACATCGTCGTCCGCCTCCTTGACCCACTCCCCGCGATCTGGCTCGAGGCTGACCGTGCGACGTCGGGCGAGCTGGGCGCCCCCGTTCATCTCCAGTACGGGACCGTGCTCGTCGTTGTCCTCTGCGAGCAAGTCCTGCTCGTCTATCGCCTCGTCTCCCGATTCACCATCGAGCAATTCGCCTTCGTGCTCCAGCCACTGGGCGCCCCAGGCGGGGGCACCGTCGTGCCCAACATCGCCTTCGTCGAGGGCGGCGTCTTCTGGTTCGAGGCCTGCGTCGCTGACTTCCTTGCCTGATCGCGCCATCCCGTTGGTCTAGACGAGTCTTGCGCCCGCGGGAAGCACGGCAGCGTCTTCTCCGCCGCCCCGCGTCCGCGCTGCGAGGGCGGGGACGGTGCGCTCCGGTGGGGGGCTGCATTGGCCTTGTTCCCCGCTGCCCCCGCTGATGCACACACCGTCGCATGGGTCGATTTGGCGCGCTCAGGCCGGCTCACTGCTACAGTTCTCCCGTGATCGAGCTGCACCACGTCGTCATGCGTTACCCAGGCTCCGAACGAGCGGCGCTCGACGACGTCAGCCTGCGCATCGAGAAGGGTGACCTCTGCCTGCTCACCGGGCCGAGCGGTGCGGGGAAGTCAACATTGTTGCGGCTTCTGTTCGGTGCGCTACGCCCGGTGCGCGGGCAGGTGATCGTGAACGGGCGCACGATGAACCAGCTCGGTCGCGCCGAGGTCGCGTCTTTGCGCAGGGACATCGGGGTCGTGTTCCAGGACTTCAAACTGCTCCCGCAGGCCACCGTTGAGGAGAACGTCGCGCTTACCCTCGAGGTGCAAGCGCGGTCACGCGCCCGTATCCGCGACCGGGTGAACCAGATCCTCGAGCAGGTCGGGCTCTCGCATAAGTTGCAGGTCCGTTGCGCAGAACTTTCGGGCGGAGAACAGCAACGGGTCGCCATCGCCCGTGCGTTGGTCGGTGACCCGGCGGTGCTCCTTGCCGATGAACCCACTGGAAACCTCGATCCCGAGAAGTCTGAGGCGACCATGGAGTTGCTCTCCCGCGCACACGCCAGAGGAACCACGGTCCTGATCGCCACCCACGACCCGATGCTCACCGAGCGCTATCGTCGCTCCCGCATTTCGTTGCGCGAGGGGAAGATCGTCGCCCTATGAGCTGGCATACCTTGCCCACGACGTTACGCCAGGTCCGCCGCAACTTCCGCCAGGGAAGAGGACCCTTTCTCTTCGCGACCGTGATGATTGCACTCGGTACTTTCGGCATGTCGACCTACCTCGCCGTGCTTTCGGGCCTCGACAAACTCGTGGGACATATCGACGACAGCGCTGGTATCGTGTTGTTTCTGAGTAACGTCGACCTCGTCGAAGCAGAGGAGGTTCGGGCCCAGGTACATCAGTCGCCAGGGGTCGCTTCGGCGCAGCTCGTCTCCCCGGACGAGATTGTTCGTGGCTTGCGCTCCACGCTGAGCGGCAGTGAGCTGGCGCTCCTCGAGCAGAGCGGAGGCATCGGCCTCGGCTGGGCCCTCCACGTGCGGGTCGATGACGACCACGTGAACCAGCTCCCGGAGCTGTCATCGAGCTTGTCGAAGCTGCCGGGTGTCGAGGAGGCCGCGCACCCGGGGGCAGATCTCGCTCACTTGCGCGCACTCGAGAACGGACTGTGGGGCATCGCTTGGTTTATCGGCGTTCTCCTCGCCGGTGTCTCCGTGCTGGTCATTCACCACACTGCCAAGCTCACCCTCTATGCTCGTCGAGATGAACTCACCTTATTGAAGCTCGTGGGAGCGACCGACACCTTTATTCGAGTCCCCCTGGTGATCGTCGGTGGACTTCAGGGGCTCTGCGGGACGTTGAGCGCGCTCATGGCGCTATCGCTTTCCCAGCACGCGCTCACCCTTTACATCGCGCGCCTCTTCGAAGGCATCGCTCCGCCACCGACGATCTCCTCCTTGTCACCGATGCTCTCCTTGTGCCTCGTTACGTCGGGGATCGCAATCGGCATGGCGTCCGCATCTTTCTCTCTCGAGCGATTCTTACGGGTCTGATGCATCGATTTGCCTTGTCCCTGCTCTGTTGCGTCGTTGTGGCCTCATGGGCCTCGTCGACCTTCGCGCAGCCAATCGTCCCGGCAGACGGTCGCCAGCGACTCACAGAAGCGCGCGCTGAGTTGACGAGCTTAAAGGGAAAGATCGAGGAGCACCGAGTGCGGCTGCGCGAGCTCGACAGCAAAGAGCGCAGTTTGCTCGATGGTGTAGGGCACTTCGATGAAGACCTCGCACGGCTCGAGGAGCTCGAGCGAATCGTCACAGCGGAGGAGGCTCAGCTTCAAGAAGACTACGACGAGGCGACAACGCATCTGGACGAAGCGCGCCGACGGGTGGCATCGACGGAGCAGCGGATCCGCAGTCGTCTGAGGTCGCTCTACGTCCTCGGCCACGGGGCCAACGTGCGCGTCATTCTAGGCGCACAACGCTTCGAGGACCTCGCTGTTCGTCGGCGTGTGCTTCAGTCGCTGGCTCGGCTCGATGAGGAACTGCTGCAAGAGTACCAGCGAAGTGAAACAGAGCTGCAGCGACGGAAGGAGAAGCAGCGTTTTCTGTGGGAGCAGACACAGGCAGCCCGCCGCCAGCTCGAGGAACAACGGGAACTCTTGCGTGAGGCCCGCGCGGAACGAGACGCCTTGATGGAGCGGATAGAAGGCGAGAAGGAGCTGCAAATGCGCGCTGTGCGCGAGCTCGTGCACCGCCAGCGAGAACTCACGATGCTCGTGGGGGATTTGTCCGCGACGAGTTTACCTCGACATCGCACCAGCAGGTTTTTGCAGGCAGGCCTCCAGCGACCCACGGCAGGACCCGTCGAACGAAGATTTGGGGTGACCCGGGTGGCAGAAACCGGCGCGAAGGTGACCTCCAACGGCATCGAGATCTCTGCGCCGCGAGGGGCGCCCGTGGTCGCACCCGCTGACGGGGTTGTGGTGCACGTGGGCTGGGTGCGCGGCTTTGGTCGGCTCGTCATCCTCGACCATGGTGATGGATACCATTCTCTGCATGCACATTTGGCGACCACATCCGTGAACCAAGGCGCTCAGGCGCAGCGAGGAGAAATCCTTGGTACGGTGGGTGACACCGAGAGCCTGCGAGGGACTCAGCTGTATTTCGAGTTGCGGCATCACGGCCGGCCTCTCGACCCACTGCCATATCTGCGTTGACCCGTGGGACGGCATGAGCCGTTGCTCCGTACCGTAGTCTCACTGCCGCGTGTTCGGCTGGCACGAGCCTTTCAGTGTCCTCTGCAACGGAGGCACGACGGCATGAAGAATCGAATGGTCACTCTCGCAGGGTGGGTATCGGTGGTGGCTTGTCGAGGGCAGGCCGAGCTTCCGGTCCCGCTCCAAGAAGGCTGCGCAGATTGCATCGCCCGTCCGGACGACGAAGCTGTGGCACCTTCGATCGCACCGTGCGCTTCCACAGGTGCCTGTGAGGCGGCGGACGCAGTGTGCCCCGCAGGGGGCGTGGTGTATCCGAAAGGGACTCATTCACCTGTCACCTGTGCGATTGGAGAGACATGGCGTCAGCTCCTCGCGGCCAATCCGTCCCGTCGTGCCGGCAGCTTCATCAAAGTGGGAGACTCCATTTCGGCGTCACACGAATTCTTGCATTGCTTTTCAACCGAGGATGTCGACCTCGAAGGTCAAGGCTATGGCTCTCTGGTAGATGTACATTCGTATTTTCTGCAGCCCCTGGATAGCGACGTAAGCTCCTATAACCGAGCGAGCCTCGCGGCTCGGGCCAGCATGACGGCTGCATGGGCGCTCGAGGGCGATCCCCCCCCCGTGGAAGCAGAAGCACAAGAGATGTCTCCGTCGTATGCCCTCGTGATGTTTGGCACGAATGATTTGCAGTATGCAGGCGAAGATGCACCCGCCGATGTCAAATACGCCTGGATGCTCGGACATATGCGAGCGCTCATCGACTGGCACATCGAGCGCGCTGTGCTGCCTGTGCTGTATTCAATCCCACCCTACCGAGGTCAATATCAGCAGCTTCGCCAACTCATTCCTGGGTACAATGAGTTGCTACGTGCTCTCGCAGGCAGTCGTATGATCCCGTTCATCGACTACTACACGTCAATGTCGATGCTGCCCAATGAGGGACTGCGCGCCGATGGCGTTCACCCCAGCGCCGATTATATTCGACTGTGCCGCTTCGACGAGGAGGGGCTTCAGCTCGGCTATAATCTGCGCAATCTCCTGACTCTCGAGGCTATCAACCGCATCTGGCATGTGACCCGTATGGACGAACCCGAGGTGCTGCTCGATGAGACCGACGCAGCGTCACACGGAGTCGAAACCATCGACGATCTACTGAACAAGCCAGTGCACGAACTTCCACTCGCTGCCGTGCTCCCCTTGCGCCTGCTGCCCCAGGCCTCCCTCGATGGGACATGTGAGGCATCATCGCCCATGAGTGTGGAATGGCGCGTTCAGCTGTCGCTGTCGGCGCTCACCCCCGTTCGTGTTGTCGCCGTGGGCCTTGGCGGTGCGAGCGTTCGGTGGAGGGCTCAGGAACACCCGACGAAACAGTGCCTCGAGGAGACAGATCTCATCGAGACTTCATGGGCGGCTGGTACGAGAGAGCTGGTACTCGAAGCTGCAGGGCCTTCCACCGGCGAGGTCGCCCTGCTTGTCACGCCCTGCTTCGAGGACGATCCGCGCTGTGCTCCCTAGGGACCCTCTCGCCCCGCACGGGGCGTCTCATCGACAACGATCGATCAAGGCCTTCAACCGCGCGTGGACGCGGGGAGTGACGTCGAGAAATGACACTGCCATTCCCGGCATCATCAGCTCCCCATGGCTCCTGCCACTCCAGACGACTCGAACCACCTGGCCGTCGACCAGCAAGACGTCAGGGCCACCGTCATCGAAGGCGAGGCTGAGCTTGGTACCAAGGGGCAGGGGGGTGCGCGTATGCACAAAGGCGCCGCCCGGCGAAAGGTCGCGGAGCGGGTCGAGAAACGTCTCTCCTACTGAGCGATAGGAAACCCGCAGGCTCGCTGTCGTCCTCACGAAAGAACGCCGTTCTGCGGGTGCTGTCACGAGGGATTCATCGGCCATCGGACACCATTGTCGACGAAGAACGAGCTGTTCCGTCCTCGGGCAAAGCGAGAGGTCGGGAGTTCCTATAGAGATTCGGTGAGGTCGATCTTCTCAAGCAACGGTTGCTGGGAATCGGAGATCCACACGCTCTCGTCATCCACAGCGATGACAGCGCTGATGGAACGGCCCGGCTCCTCGATGAATGCTTGGCGCACGAGATCGTCCGCCCCAGGAGCCAGGGGAATACGATAGACCCGCTGTCCATCACGTCGCGCATAAAACAAGAAATCTCCAGAGGGCGACGGGTCAAGCACCAATCGCTCGTCGGCGGCAGGGGCTTCCGCATGAAGGCTGGCATTGGCTTCGAAGCGGGTGGGTGGAAGAATCTCCTGGCCCGCTTCGTAGTTGAAATAACGCACGAGCCCAGTGCGCGGCTCTATGGTCAGATAGTTGGGTGTCGCTGGTGTCGAGGAGAATCCCGTGGCCTTGATGTCACCAAAAGCCCAGACTACGTGTGTGCTTGATGCCAGAGCTCGCGCAGGGAGCGCCGAGCTCTCGAACCAGCGCTCTGTGAGCGGGTTGCGGGTCAAAGGCACGAGCTCCGAGCGATCTCGATCGTGCACGAGCACATGGTCGCCCGGGATACCAGCGGCATCGATTCCAAAGAGCGCGACGACGCTTGAGAGCGCCGGTTCGATGGCATCGAAGAATCGTGCTTGCCCAAAGGCGTCAGAGTTCCGCAGCTGCATCGAGGCGAGGGTACCGCCCCTCTCCGCGAGGAGCACACGGCTGAAATCGATAGAGCTCGTGGCGGGGACGGGGCGAAGCAAAGCCGCGCCAATGGCAAGGTCCGTCGTGGGACCGAGATAGGCCTCGTCATATACGATCCGCAATGCGGGAGCGGTTGAGCAGCTCACGAAGCTTTCTCCCGCATGAAAACCATTATGGAGGACATCAAGACCGCAGGTGCCACTGAACATGCCGAGTAGATCGAGCACCACGTCCTGCTCTACCTCGCCCGTTTCGGCGTGGAAGGCGAGCACCTCGTCTTGCACCAAGGTACCGCCGACCTCTTGTTGTTGTGCGAAGTGGATCCGCGCACGCTCTGTGGGGTCGCGCTGCATCCACGCCACGGGCAGCGAAGGACGGATTTGCTGCAAAACCGAATTCTCGTCGTCACCGCCCGGGGCGGACGCAGGCAGGTTACCTCCTGCGGTGCCCGTCGGCAGCGGGGTGACGCAGCGCTCTGCTTGGCAGAGTTGGCCTGTGGCGCAGTCCGTGGCGGTGTTGCACTCCGTCGAGACACATCCAGCGTGGGAGCCCACCGTCCCCGCAACGAGCGAACATCGAAGGAATGAGGACCATGATCGCATGTCGTTGACCTCCCAGAGGACCGGGCCCCGCGAGGGCCACCACCTCCCCGTGAGCGTACTCGAAAACTTCGTGGGTGCGGCTTCGTCGACTCCTTGTCGACCGAAGGACCTCAGCAGCCTTCGCCACCGCACTTCTGCTGAGCGTTCACACAGGAGGGCTCAGGATCGTCTGGGTAGGTGGGCAGGGTCGACAGTTGGATCTGCACCTTCTCGACCTCGCCATTGAGGTCCACCACCGAACAGCCTCGCAACAGCTTGGTGCCGATGCTGTCTTCAGCCTCGGCAAACAACACTACGCGGCCGGTTCTCACGTTGCTGATTTCGAGTCCCGACTCCGCGGCGAAGGCGCATACACTGCGCTTGCCAGTGGAATACAACGTCGCCACCGGAGCGGGTTGCCCGATGCTGAGCGCCCGGCAGATGGTGTCTGGACTTTTGTCCTCGGTGCCGGCGCCATCGTACACGTCAACCCTGGCCGTCGAAGTGACGAGAAAGGTCTCCGTCGACGGGAAGCGAAGCTCGTAGGCGATGGTGGGGACGTCGCATGCCCCAACGGTGAAGACCGACAGACCCACGCACAGCGCAGGCAAGAACAACCCCTTCCTTTGCGCGGGCCGGTGCTCCGGGCTGTTGGTATTCATCGCCTGATCTCCCTCTCTACCGGTCTGCTCGTCGCTGTCAGTGAATGTACCTCAGCGGCAGCGGCACTTCATGCACCGGGCTTGTACAAAGCCAGCGCCGCCGCGATCCCGACGAGAACAGGCGCCAACGGCCACAAGAATCGACCGCTCGCGGGCACCCGCAGTGGCAGCGCAACGGCCCCTCCGAGCAATAGCCACAGCCCCACCTTCGCCCACACCCACACGCCGCCGTAACTCAGTTGGAGGCGCGCCATCATGCCGAAGCCGCTGACCAGAAGGAGCAGCAACGCGAGACCGTGGGTAGCGAAGACGAGAGGCCGCGTCCGCAAAGATTCGCGGGTGCCGCCGTTCATCGCGTGCATCGACAACGCTCCGAGGCTGAGCATGAGAGCGCCGATACCCGCGAGATGAAGAATTTTGTAACCCAATACCATGGGGCCCCTTTAGCAGCCTTTGCGTCACAAACGAAGGCCGTGCATCGGCTCGGGGGCTTGTCGGCGCGCCATCACGCTTCGGAAAGCTGGCACTTTGGTTCGAGAGGGGTGAGTCTGCGATCGTGGCTCACAGACGACTGGTCTCCCCGCCCCCCCGACGAAGCGCTCGCCTGCGCAGCGTTCCCACCGTTCGTTCTACAGGTGGGGTATTTCTCTCCTTTGCGCGGGAGGCTTATCTGGCACTGACCGCTGCAGCGGCGGATATGCATGACCGCTCCGAGCCCCTCGCGCGGTGGCGACGTCTGGAACTCTGCGCGCGTACACTGGGATTCGCGTGCACTGCCCTCGAGGCCCACCTCGTCGCTGTCCACCAGTGCTACTTCGGCCGCGACTTTACGACCCGGCAGATCGAAAGCTGGCGCGCGCGTCCTCTGCTCGAGCGTTTCAGCGACTTGTTGCCCCGGCGCTCTCATTCGTTGCGGCGACAGCGGCTCTTGCAGGAAGTGATCGAGCTCGAGCGCCGCCTGCGACAGCCGCCGCCCTTCCAGGTGGCAGAGCAGATCGACCTCTTCGACCGCAGCCCCAAGCCAGCGGGCTATGACTTTTGGTTTGGGCGTGCGGTCTGGGCGAGGCCGAGTGGCAAAGCCCCGAGGAGCGCCGAGGGAGGTCTGGCCGACTTCCCCAGCAATCCGCTCGACCTCACGATATCCCATATCTCGACAGCACTCCTCGTCGTGTTGGAGCATTGTGTCCTGCTCGACCGGAGTTTCGCCGGGTGGGCCGAGCATCCGCTCACTGCTTCAGACCAAGGGGAACCTTTGACCGCGACGGCGTGGTTCGAAGAGCTCCGCGCCGCATACGAAGGGCCACACGCGGCCTACTTCCGTCGCGTGGTGACGGCGCGAGGGAGAGAGGCGGACGACGCCCAGGGGTGAACGCTTGCCCTCGGTCACAAACACTGATCTTCGCGGCGCGCATTCTGCCAGGTACCGATGCCATTTCTCGACGAGGAATAGGTCCGTCTTGGCCATCGAAGGAGAGGAAGTCATCGATGTGCACAGACGGACTCTCCTCTCCGGAGGGCCTGCTGCCAGCCCCCCCGGAGAGGATTTTCACGTCAGCAGCCCCGAGAGTCATCCATCGATCAGACCACCCCGTGTTGGCGTAGGTGGGCGACAGCCTCAAGTCGAGAATGGACCCCGAGCTTTTGGAGCACGCTCTGAATGTGGTTTCTCGCCGTTGTGCGAGCGATGTGCAGCAAGCCCGCGATCTCTTCGGTGGCCTTGCCTCGGGCAAGCAGTTCCACCACCTCTAACTCCCGTTGGGTGAGACCCAGCTCCTGCCGGCCGAGTCGTCTCTCCTCGTCACTCAGATTGGCGGGCAACGCGTGAATGACGTACGCCCACGCGGCTGCACCGGCAGACGCATCGGGGTCGATGGGAACGGGAATCATGGCGAGTCGCCTGACCCCGGTCGCTGTGCGTGCGTTCACCTCGAAGGATTCGACGGCCACCGAGCCACGCGGAGCAACCATTTCTCTGCCGTCGTCGTTCCGTCCGATGGAGAGGACTTCACGCCACATTTTGCCGCGGGCTTCTTCTTTCCGCATGCCAACGAGGCGCTCGCAGGCAGCATTCCAGGAGACCACCTGTCCTTTGGCGTCGAGGGTGAGCACCGGGGCACGGCTGTTGTCGAGGGCGGCGAGGGCTGCGGCGGCTTGTGTGCCGACGGCGGGCCGCTGGGTAGGGCTTGTGGTGGGGCTTGTGGTGGGGGCGAGTTGCGTTCTGGGGATCATCATGTGCAGTACACCTTGCCCATGCGCGTATGCATGGGTGGAGAAGCCTCCACGAGGGAGACAGCGAAGAGAAACTGGGTACAAACGGGTCTATGAGGCTCCGGCTCCCGTCGGCGCGACTCCGTGACGATGTCGTAGCGAGGGGGCATTGGTGCGCAAGTAGATCTCTGATTTGTCTGGCAGATCTACGTTTTCTTGACGGCAGCAGCGCCGCGCACACGGTCGCTCTCCGGCGAAAGGCATCGGGTTCGCTATGCTGGTGGCGAGGAGGAGAGGATGAATCGAACTGGGCATACCGACCAAGGGGAACACCCCGCTCGCCGGGCGGAACGAGGGGAAGGGGTCGTGTGTGGTCTCGAACCCTTCCCCCTCTTTTGTGCCTATCACCTCGGTCTCACGGGTCCGCAGAGCTACCGCTTCATGAACATTCACCAAGTGGCGCGTCATTTCGAGGTGTCCGTCGACGACGTGCAACAGGCACTCATCGCATATCAGCTCGATTCAGACGTGCTGCTTCATATTGGTTTTGACCTCGCTGCAGCGCAAGCAGACGTACAGCTCTCTCCCGCCGGCGTCGACTTGTACGCTTTGGCGCGAATGCATTACGACACGCTCCTGCAGGCGCCGACCAAGGCGAGGGATTGGGAGCGAGAGCTCGCGCGTGCAGCCGAGGAAAACGACGAGATCTTCGGCAAAGACAGAGGATGAACCCATGAATATGCAGGCCCGCATCGAGGACAAACTCACGAAATCGCTCACCCCCGAGCGCCTCCAACTCGACAACGAGAGCCACAAACACAGGGTTGCCAAGGGCGCAGAGACCCACTTCAACCTCATCATTGTGGCAGCGGCCTTCGAAGGCATGTCCCGCGTGCAGCGACAACGTCGCGTCTACGCCATCTTAGAAGAGGAGCTGCGGCAAGAGGGAGGCGTGCACGCGCTGACCATGAAGGCGTTGACCCCTGGTGAATGGGAGGCAGCTGGTGGCGAAGTCACGAATCCTGCACCCCGCTGCCTCGGTGGATCCAAACACCACGGTTGACATCGACGGAAACCGCTGCGCGTTGGAGCGTCGAGTTCCCACGCGCCCCTTTTTAGACCGAGCGGCTGAGTTCGATCACGCTTGCGATGGCCTCAGCGATAGAGCCAAAGGGGCTTCGGTCGCCGTTCCCGATCTGCGTGACTTTCACCTCGCCAAATCGTTGGCCAACCGCGTTCGCGAGATGTGGCAACTGTTTCGCCGTGAGCACCCGGGCTTCGGCCTCTGCACGGCGCTGCTCGACCCCTGCTTGCGCCAGGGCGACCTCTGCGGCGAGTTTTCCCTCGAGCGCGCGCAGCTCTGCTTCCCGCTGCCGCAGCGATAACGCGGCGGCCTGCTGGATGGACTCCCGCGCGGCTCGTTTCTCTTCGCGGGCCATGAGCTGCTCGTGAGCCGCGAGCTCGAGCTCGGCCTCTTCTTGGGCGATGGCAAGCTGTCGTCGTCTCATCTCGCTCTCGACCCGCGCTTCTTCCGCGGCGATGGCGAGATGTCGCTGTTTCATCTCGCTCTCCGCGACCTGCTCCTCCACCTGGAGCGCATACCGACGTCGGGTCATCTCGCTCTGGGCGTCGATCACGGCACGCTCCGCCTGCAGGCGTGCTGCCTCAATGAGCCGCCGATTCTCGGCAGCGGTGAGCGCAGCCTCTCGCTCGGTGTCAGCCCGCGCTCCTGCGGCTCGCTTTTCGAGAAGGGCGCGATAGGGGGCTTGTAGTTCGGCGAATACCTTTTCCGACGAGACCCTGACCTCTTCGATCTCGATGGTGTCGAGCACCACGCCCCACCCTTGGTCTGTGTCGTCATCGATTCTGCCGCGGCCGCCAAGGACAGGCGCCACCTCGAGCAGCAACTCGTCGGCGAGTGCCGCTTTGCGTTTGCCAAGGCAATCATCGAGGCTGAGGTTCGCGACGAGGCGACGGGTCGCACCGATAAGCATCGCAGTCAAGGTTGCCTCGAGTTTCTCCTGTGCCCGTTCGGGATAGCTGAAGTTGAGAACTCGATAGGCCGTGAGTGGGTCTGCGATACGGTACACGGCCAGGCCGACCACCTCGACGCCAACGCGTTCCTTGGTGACCTGGTCAGCCGAGAATCGGAGCTGTTGCAGCGAGGTTGGAATAATGCTCACCGCGTCGGCGGGCCATTTGAAACAGCTGGCACCTTGTCCGCTGCTTTCCTGCAACACGCGGCCCTTTCGTACGTGCACCAAGAACTCGCTTGGCTTCGCGGCGATGACCCCCCAGCGTTTCATCTTCTCGGGGTCCTCGACGGGTCGCCCTCGACGCCAGCCTTCCGTTGCTTTTGGTCGTGCTTGGTTCAGATGCACCGCATGGCCCATGTTTCACCTCCGTGCGCAGGCATATTCCAACTGGCGTGCCACGCATGGACCGCCGATACATCGTTGGGTCTTGCGCGAGGGTGCGCCGTCTTGGGGCAGCGTGGG
>JBMTAX010000016.1:0-16788 GCA_049429145.1 Myxococcota bacterium | reverse complement strand
ATGCCGGCACGAACGACGATGCAGGCACGAACGGCGACGCGGGTGCCGGGAACGACGCCGGGCCTATCGATGCGGGCACGAACGTCGACGACGCCGGGACGACGCCTCCGGTGGGTGACCCACCTCCCTTCTCCCTCTCGAGCTCTGACCTCGTCACCATCTTCGCCAGCGACCAGCCCACCGGTGACTGTTATCGCATCCCCACCGTCGTCAGGAGTGGCCGCTTCGTCGCGGTATTGGCCCAGCGGCGGCAAGGCTACAGCCCCGACGAATTCGTGCCAGGGAGTACGCCCCGTCGGCCGGTGCGGCTCTCGAAGGACAAGCTGCAGCCGGTCTTCGCTTGCAGCGATGAGGCGTTCATCTCCATTGTGATGCGCATCGCTGAGGTCAAACGGGATCCGTCGACGGGGCGTCTGCTCCCGCCCACGCAGCTCGAATGGTCACCCGAGATCGTCGTTGTCGACATGCACAAATACCGGGACGCTGCTCTCGATCCGCGCTCTCGCTTCTTCGAACCCTCGCTCTTCGACTATCGCTTGCGGCTCGAAAAAGGTGACTTCGTCTACAACAAGAGCGGCTACCTCGCCTGTCACGACGACGCAGATTGCGCGCATCTCGAACGCTGCGCTCTCGGCACCGAGACAGGTGCCGCGAACGACAACACCTGCCAAGCTCTCGTGGGGCGGAACCTCTTCGAGCGCTATCTCGCGCAGGAACTCGGGGTCAGCGGCGACGTCGAGACATGGCTCCGCACCGGCAGCCATGCGACAGATCTCCTGAACATCCGCTTCGGCTCGCAGAGCGCCACAGGATTCGTCGCCGACGACGGGGGTGCGTGGCTTACCCTCACAGGTATCCTCGCCTATGTCACCGTGCCTCACGCGGCCCACAACGCCTATCAGGATGGGGCGACGGTGATGAAGCATGCCGGAGTGCGCGTTCACCTCGAGCAGCTCTATGAACGCTATGACACGCTGAGCGCGCCGCCCGTGGTGTCCCTCGACCTCGATGACGCGGCCCTCGATTGGCGCCCCGCGTTTAACGAGCAGGCCGGCGATGCCTGTCGCGTCAAGACACAGCAATGGCAGAACACCTCCGCAGGCAGCGCCGACACGGCCAGTTTCAACGAACGCCTCGCGGCACTCTCGCTCGATCCCATCGACCTCACCCAGACTGCGGGACTCTCTCGTACGGTGCCCCCGCCCACGAGCGCCGCGGCGATCCTGCAGCTGGTGCGCTTTCACACCCACGTCGACGACCCTCTCGCCGCGGTGTCGGCGCTGCAGAACCCCCAGAACGCCAACAAGGTGCTCGACCTCGACGAATGGCGACGCTCATTGCGCCTCGTCTACAACAAGCCGAACCGCTACCCGGAGGTATTGCGGCCGCAGACGGCGCAAGCCCGCATCGAAGAGCTGCTCACAAACAGCGCAGGCTTCTCATGGGATGCTCTCCTCGAGGTCCACGAGCTGCTCGGCATCCCTGTGGAGCGGCGGGTGGCGTCGGCCACCGAGGCGCTGCGGCTCGCCTATGTGATGGGGCTGTACGCCCAGGGGGTGAATAGCCGCGTCATCGAGGCCGCCATTTTGGTGCGGCGCGACAACGTCCTCAACAACCTCTCCGCTGGTGAGCGCCTCAAGAGCCTTCTGTTCAAGAGCGCTCGTTTCGGCCCTGGCAATGGTCTTTATCTGCCGGCGGACGATCGTATTTTTCTGACCATCGCCGGCGGCTTCCCGCTCTCGATTCCGCGCGATTTCAGCGAGGTTGATTGTGGCTACGACGACCTCGCCATCAAAGAAGGCACAGAGCGGCAAGCGGCGATTCTGCGACGGGTCAATGGCCAATATCACCTGTTCATGACGCTTCGTTACCTCGGCCTCGAGACCTCGAAGACCGTCGGCGGCGTTGCTCAGCCATTCGACCTTTACAGCTGGACGCGAGACCTGAGCGTGTCTCTCGACGGCGGCCGCAGCTGGTCAGGGGACAGCCAAATATCGCCACAGCACTTGCGCTGTGAATCGACCCCGTCGGCCACCCGGCCGAGCTTCCCGGTGGCGGCTTGCCAAGAGACGGGCAGTGGCTCCAGCAAAAAGCTCCTCGTCACGCCCCTCGCGAACACCACCCCCGGTGCCTATATCGTCGAGCGTGCACAGCATCAGGGCTTTCTCAGCACGCAGGTGCAAGCGGGGGTATTGAGCGTGCCCAGCTTCTTCGGACCTGGGCAGAACTTGCTGCTCCACAGCCATCCGTCGACGGGTACCGAGGCGATCATCGAGAACGAGCCCGAGCTCACGGTGTGCCTCGGGGAGAGCGCAGGGGATGCCTCGAAGGAATACGACAGCCGTTGTGATTTCCGCTATCGCCTGCAGGTGACGCCCGGACGCCCTACCAGCGTCGAGAGCTACACTGCTGCCGGCACCGGCGGGGGCGCCGCCGCGGTGAATTGGGACTTTGCGTCGAGAAACGTGATTCACGAAGGCTCGGCCGGGTACTCGGCGGGTGTTTTCGTGGGACGAGACGACTGTTTCGCCGCCACCGCAGCGGTGGCCTATGAGGGTTCGCTCTCATCAGACGAACGGGAGTACCGCGGCTTCAACAATGGGGTGCATGTGCGCTTCGTGCGTGCCCTTGGCGGCGACTATCGCCACCTGCCGAATTGTACGACGGACCTCGACGGGAGCCTCGACTACTGAGGTTTCTCAGGGCGTTCTGCTGCCCGCTGCCTCGGTGCTGGCAGGTGCGCGCTGGGGCGTGCGTGTCGGTATTCCCAAGGACAGGGGCGTACCGCTGGCAGTTCGCGAAACGGTAGCGAAAGTGGATGCCAACGGAGTCTCTCGCTACCCTCTCCCTCCGGGCTTTTGTGGGTCGGGGCGACGAGGAGCGTGCCCCTTCGCTGTCACAGCACCGTACGGGTCGACGACCGCTGTGGGGGAGCGAAGACACCTATGCAGGAGAGCACGGCAGAGTCCCCACACGGTGCAGCAGAGGCGCCGACGGTGCTGGGGCCGTTGGCGGCGAGCCTCGTCGTCACCGCACTTTTCGCCTGGACGCGCCCGCGATCGCTTCCTGACTTCGATGCGGCAGAATTTCTGCTGTTGGCGCGCAAGGGAGGTATTGCCCATCCTCCAGGTTATCCGGTCTATACCCTAGCGTTGCGGTTCTGGTCGTCGTGGGTCGGCGACGATGTGGCATCGTTCACCTTGTTGTCGGCGCTCTTTTGTGGTGCAGCTGCGGGCCTTCTCTGCCACGCGCTGCGGCAATTCTCGTCGAGCGCAACCGCACTGTTCGCGACCCTCACCGTCGTGACGGCGGAACCCCTCTGGCGCACGGGCACCAATCTCGAACCCTTCGCGCTTCATTTGCTACTCACCTCTCTCGTCGTCACCAGCATCGGCTTTCTGCTCAGGCCCAACGAGCACACGAGGCAGAGAGGGGCATGGCTCGCGGGGCTCTCGTTAGGGCTCGGGCTTTGCCATCACCATACCCTCGCCTTCGCGGTGCCCTCGGTCTTCGTTGCGATGGTGCTGCCGGCACGGGGTGTAACCGCGAGAATGCTTCTCTTCCTTTGTGGCTGTCTCATCGGCGCATTGCCCTTGCTTCGCTTCTTGTGGGCTCACGAAGAGCCAGGGTTCGTATGGGGCGATTGGAAGGCTCCGTTATTGACAACGTGGAGCCACCTGTTGCGCGAGGAGTACGGGACCTTCTCCCTCGCTCGCGGCACGCAGGGCTCGCCGCTCACAGGCCTATCGCTGTTCGCGCTCCGCTGGTGCGGCGGCCTCTCCGTGGTGTTTGTGCTGCCTTGTGTCCTCGGCGTCAGAGAGTTTCTTGCGGCCCGCTCTCATCGTCGAGCCTTCCTGGTTTTCGCGTCGTTGTGGCTTTTCGCTGGGCCTGGTTTTGCTTGCTTGTTGCGCATCGACGAGGCGCCCGATGCCATGGCCATCGCAGAACGCTTCTTTGCGATGCCGCTGCTCCTCACCGCTCCCTTTCTCGCCCTGGGGCTCGACGCGTGGAAGAATCGGGTCGCTCGATGGCGCATGGGGGCTTGGCTTTGGATACTGTTGCTCGCGCACATCGGGTTACAGCTGCAGTCCGCTGATCGACGAGGCGAGACTTTGTTCGCCACTCACACTGCAGCGGTCCAAAGACAACTGCCAGCGGACGCTCTCCTCATCGGCAGCAGCGACGTCGACAACAGCGTCGGCCTGGCGCTCAGGGCTGATGCCGAGACGGTGCCCTTCCACCATTTGATGGTGGGACTGCTCGAGTTGCCTTGGTATCGCGCCGCTGCGGCTCGACGAATCGACGCCGACATGCCTGTGCACGAGAACGCCCTCGAGGACTTCGTGCGGCGAACCGCGCAGCGTCGTCCCGTCTTGGTCTCGGCGAGCGCCGCCCACCACGACGGGGTGCCATGGTCAGGGGGGCAAGCACTCGGTCCTCTGGTTCGTTTTGGTGGCCCTGGGCGGTCCGCGCAGGAGCGCCTCTCCATCACTTTGCAGGACCTCGACCGGCTTCAAGTAACCGACCTCTCGGAAGTCACGCCATGGGAGGACGGTGTGCTCGAGGAGTGGCGCGCAGGGCTACATTGGCTTGCCATGGAGCTCCAACAAGAAGGCGATGTCGAGGCCGCGGCACGCGCCCGTGCTGCCCTCGCTGCGCTTCTCCCTGCCGTCGAGCAGAGACGCTGACGCGTCCGTTACTGGCGAGTGGCGACACCTTCCGCGCGGCCGGGTGTCGTGAGCACTTCACAGCAAGGCGAACCTGCTCGACGGGGGGAGGGTCTGGCAACCGACCCTCCGGTGGAACGAGCCGGGTGCGCAAATCGACGAATATCGATTCCGCCTCACCCCATTAGGGGTGCGCCCCCGCCTCCGCGACGACCTGCTCGAAGAGCGCGTCCCAACAGTCGTAATCCCAAGGACCACATTGCACTGGTGCGTAAGTATCGCGCGCGGCAGAGAAGACGCTACCGTCGACGGAACTGGCCTCCTTGAAGGCGACCCAGCCCCAGCTGAGGCGCCAATGATTCTTCTCGTTTTGCCAACGACCATATTCGTCGGTGTCTTCGCGTAACGGGTTTCCCACCGCGTCGCAGTCCGGGCCGGGCTTGAAAAGATTGTGGTCGACGAGCAACTGCGCACCATCTCGCGGTGCGACGATCGACACCGCACGCCAGTTCTCGATGACATTGTTCACCATGTGCGCGCGCCCACCGTCATTGAGCTGAATGCAGCGCTTCGTGACGTCGGTGCAGTGGTTACGCGCGAACGTGAGGAAATCGATGGCCACCGCGAGCGGCTGGTGGGTCTTCGTGAAGAAGCTGTTCGAGATGGTGATGTGATGCGGAAGTGTGAAGCCCGCATCCACTTTGGCGTCGATGGCTCCGTCGATCCAATTGGTGAAGCTGCACTGGTGAATCCACACATGGTGCGTGTCGTTGCGGATGTTGATGCCATCGTCGCCTTCTCCATCCTGCGTGTAGTTCGGCCACATCCCGTCGAACTTCAGGTTGAGCAGCACCACGTGCTCGACACCCGGTTCTCCTGCCACTCCGATGCGGAGCCCGCCGTTCCAGTCAGCGGTCGCCCGCAAGGTGATGTCATGTCCGCGGGCATCGACGGTCTTGAAGCTCCGCACTCGCATGGCGTTCTGCATGTCGAGAATGCCGTTCAGGCCTGGGGCGAACACGATCCACAGCGGCTCCTCGCTCTCGAGAGCCTCACGCAACGAGCCCGGTCCTGCGTCGTGCAGACCGGTGACGGTATAGAGCGCGCCGTCGCGGCCACCCACCGTGCCCGCACCAAAGCCCGGAATGTCGTCGAGTATGGCGGTGAGGATTGCGGGCACCGCACTTAGATCTGCTGGCGCTGGCTCGTCGGGGCCTGGCTCGTCGGTTGCCGAATCCTCTGCCCCCTGATCCTCGGGGTTTGTGTCTACGCTGGGGGCGCTGCCGTCGCCGGAGAGCGTCCCCCCGTCGTCGTCGTCCGCAGGGTGTGGGTCACTACGGTCACCGGGGTCGCTGGCAGCACCCGCATCGACGCTCACGCCGTCGCCGCCCCCCGCGTCGGGTTCGTCTCGTGACCCACCATCCCGGTCAGAGCCCACGGAAGCTAACTCCGTAGCGCCGTCGTCGTCGGAGGGGCGGGTCTCACAGCCCGCGAGCAACGCGAGCAGCAGGGCGAGGGGGAGTGATCTTGTCACGGTGAACTCCTCGTCCAGGAGAGCCCCGCGGTTCCCATCGTCGTGGGCTTCCTGAATGTCCTGTCATCTCGGATCGAACCTGAGCCCGCAACGGGGACAATGGTTCTCTCCGCCACCTTACCGAGATTACGGAGGCCGAGGAGCCCACGGGCCCCGTGGTCACGAAGGCCCCCGCCGCAGCGGCAAAGAAAACCACGCGGGCCAAGGAGGCCACGCCGAAGACGCTCGTCGGTACGGGCACCATGCTGCGGCGCGCCCCCAGTGAAGATTACGCTCGGCTCGCGCTCAACATCTCCCCGGACCTGCACCGCCGACTCAAGCTGGCCTGCGTCAAAGAGGGCATGAGCCTGAGCCACTCCGCCTCGTTCCCTGGCCGCATGACCACCTCGTGAGTGGACACCTATGTGGTCGGGCATCGCGCGTCCCGACGTAGTCGAGTGAACGGATACGCACGACACGGCGGACCAGCGCCGCGCCTGCCCACAGGCACGACACAGGGAACTCACCACAGGGGACTCACCACAGAGGACTTCCGGTCATGGGTCCATGCTGTAGTCCCGCACCAGCTCGTCCCACTTCCACACGCGCTCGTCGTCCTCGCCCATCATTTCGACGAGCCACCTGCGCACGTATGTGCGGTCGAGCTTCGCGTCCTGAAGGGCGATCACGTTGGAAACGTCGACGAGATCCTTCGGGCGAAAGAAGAGCAGCTTGAATACGCAGAGGGCCTCGGCAGACACGACCCACGCCTCACCGTGCCGAAACGGCACCCGTACGCGCGTCTTGGCAGCCTCGGACTCGAATGGAATCGACGGGGGGAACAGATCGACCCGGATGCTGCCACACCAGGCGTAGTGCGCTCTGCCCTCCTCGAAGCTTTGCGCCAGGGCCGGGCGGTCGACGCCCACACCGGCGGCTTCAACGGCGTCCGCGACGTCTTCCACGCGAGTCGCGTCAACATAGAGCGCGATGTCGACGTCACGGGTCGCGCGGGGAACGCCCCAGAACCCGTATGCGAGTGCGCCGCTCAATGCGTAGTCGAGCTCGCGGGTCTCCAGTTCGCGGGCGATGTCCGCGGCGAGTGTCTCTGGCGTTCGCTCGGATGGCAGCGTCGTCATCGGCTCGTTCGGGCCTGTCGACGCAGGCGGGCGAGTGCCTCCAGAGTGCTCTCGGGCAGACGGTCGTCGAGCGCGTACATCCGGGCAATGTGCTCCGGCGTATAGCGCGCGAGGATGGCCGGCACGTCGGCGCAAACGAGTCCGATGAGGCGAGCCTTCTCATGAAGACTCATGTTCCGGTAGGGCGCGCACTCCTCCCGCACCGATTCGACTGCGGACTTCGTCATGTATCCGGGTAACGACGTGTGCGGCACCCCAGCCTCCTTCCCCCAATCATGTCCGGTGGGCGCCTCACGTGCAATGGTCCTGCGTCCCTTCTCTGCCTGGAAGGAATGTGACGCTGGCAAGACGCATAGGAATGCTCACAGCGTAACCGGGGAGATAAGAATCGAAAGAAATCGATGGTTTAGGTGTCAGTCAACAAACCTTGGGCGCCCCTCCCGTCCGTTGCCCAAGCTCGCCGTTGGCTCTCTGAAGGCAGAAGAATCCGGAATCCGGAATCACAAAACACTCAGGGGCGACGGGCTCGGCTCTTCGATCCGCTCGGCCACTTCGCGCCCACGAGCGCTCGCCTCGTGCGCTGGATGCTGATGCACCCCGTGCAGGCCTACGTCGACCTGAAGAGCCACCCCGAACGCGCGGCCGAGGCTGCCGAACGCCTGCGCGGCGACCTGCTCGCGAGATGGAGGCGTGATGGCTGACAAGCCCAAGCGAGCGTCGGAGTACACGAGCGAGCAGGTCGAACTCGTGAAGGCGACGTGCCTCTACGTCGCGAAGATGCTCGGCGACATGATGGGCGACCTCGTCGTCGTCGGCGGGCTTGTGTCCTCGCTCATCATCGACCAGGAGATGCTGCCCACCGACGTGGCCCCCCACGTGGGAACGATGGATCTCGATGTCGGCCTGCAGATTGCGCTGCTCCACGAGGGCGCTACCACCAGCTCACCGAGCGCCTGCGGGATGCCGGCTTCGCGATGGACAAGAACGACGCAGGGAGCCCGACTGGGCAGCGCTTGGCCATCTCGCGTGGCGGCACGGTAACCGTCGACTTCCTCATCCAGCCAACGAACGAGGGGGACAACGGCTCTCTCCGCCGCCTTACCGAGGAGCAGCAGGCACCCTCCGCCAGAAAAACCGCGGGTGACGGATCCGGGAAATCCCGGATTGCTTCATGATTTCAGGTACTTGCAATTGTATGACTCCTTGAGTTCCTGAGGAGGACACGAATGCTTCGCACCCGCGCTCCCCGAACCACCACGTTCCACAACCTGCTGACCGGCGGCATTGCCACCCTGGGCATCGTGGCTACCCCCGCCGTCGCCAAAGAAGACGCGGCGGCTACTCGGCTGCCAGCCTCCTGTCTCGGCGTCGAGGATTCCGTGGCGAAGTCGGGGGTTTTCGACCGTCGACACGTCGTCGGTGCCGCGGCGATCATCGCCCGAGAAGGGAAGCAGCAACGACAGGTCACCCGCGGCGCCACGTTGGCCCTTGTGCCCGAGGCCGGAGACTCCGCCGTGCTGCTCGAGTCGACCGACAAGAAGACCGCACGGGAGATCCTCGCGCGGGCTGAGCGCGTCTACGAACGCTCGAAGAAGGCACGCCAAGGCAACTGATACACCGCATTCGCCAGCTTTCGCACAAGACGCCTGTGGCTTCGCCTCAGGCGTTTTTTCTTGTTCCCCGGGCGTAAAGCCACACCGCTCTCGCCGCGGCCATCTGCGGCCGCGACACAGCGAACTCCATCGCCTAGCCCCTCAGGAAGGCGAGCAGCTGCTCGACGGTGTGCTCACTCTCCACCGGGTGCCGCAGGGGGCGATCCACGACGATGCGGTACCGGTTGCGGCGACCCTCACGCTCGATGGTCACGTACCCCTCCCGTTCGAGCTCATGCACGATGCGCTGCGCTGCTCGCTCGGTGATGCCCACCCGCACGGCGACGTCCCGTAGGCGCATCTCAGGGTCACGCGCGAGACAGAACAACACGTGGGCGTGGTTCGTGAAAAAGGTCCACCCGGCGGGGGGCTCATGACGCGATTCTGGCGCGGAAGCCGTCATAGCGGCGTCGCCCTCGCTGATCTGATTGACGACATATGTTTCATGTCTAGCATAGCCGGCATTGCTAGTCCGTAGGTTTTCGGAGCCCTCCATGCCGCCAGACTCCCAGACCCGACGCGTTGCTCTCTCGCAGCCTTCCGCGCGCGGGGAGCTGCGCTGCGGCCCTGCCGGGCTCGGTGGATGGCGCGCTCCATGCCCCCGGGTGAGCGCGTCTCTCCCCTCCCGGCCCGACCGCCAGACTGTGCGGTCAGGGGGTACCCCATGAAAGTCACCTCCCTCGAGCTCCCCAAGACGCCCGCGGTGCGCATGTTTCGGAGGGTCCTCGCCCTTACCCGCCGGGAATTGCAGGGCATCGCCGCGCTGCTCGTCTACGCCGTCGCGGTGGGCATCCTGTCGCTGGCGGTGCCGCTCACGGTTCAGGCGGTGATTCAGAATGTCGCCGCGGGGGGGCTGCGGCAGCCCCTCATCGTGCTGTCGGCCCTGCTTCTGCTTGGCCTCGGTTTGTCTGCCGCCTTCACCCTCGCGCAGCTCTTCCTCGTCGAGCTCGCGGCACGGCGCATCTTCGTGCACACCGCCGAGCGTTTCGTCGACCAGTTGGTGGGCGCCCAACTCGGTTCGCTGAGGGGCAGAGGCGAAGGCTTCGTGCACCGCTTTTACGACGTCATCACCATCGAGAAGTCGTTCACAGCCCTCATTCTCGAAGGGCTTGCCACGCTGCTGCAGGTCGGCGTCGGTGCTGTGCTGCTCGCGGTCTATCACCCGGCGCTCCTGGCCTTTGACGTCGTGCTTCTGCTGCTGGCGCTCTCGCCGTTGCCCCTCGGTCGGTCGGCGGCGGAGTCAGCGGTCAAAGAGTCCTCGGCGAAGTTCGCCGTGGGAGCATGGCTCGATGAGGTGTCGACGCACGGTATCTGGGCCCGCGTCGACGGCGAGAGCCAGCTCGTGGAGTCGCGCACTCGTGCCGCGCTCGACCGCTGGCTCGAGGCCCGTCGCGTTCATTTCCGCTACGTAGCGTGGCAGACAGGACTCCTCGTCGGTACCCAGGCCATCGCTACCGCAGGCCTGCTCGGCATTGGTGGCTGGCTCGTCATCGAGGGCGAGTTGACCCTCGGCCAACTGGTGGCGGCGGAGCTCGTGATGACAGCGACGGTCAGCTCTCTCGCGCGCATCGGCAAGCTGCTGCCGAAATATTACGATCTTGGCGCCGCGCTGGAGAAGGTAGCAGTCGTCGACGAGTTGCCCTCGGAGCCGCAGGGTGGGCGGGGCGTTCCCGCCGCTGCACCGTGGCGTCTGCAACTCGACGAGGTACAGACCGAGGCGGGGGGGCGAAAAACGTCTTTTACCGTCGACAAGGGGGGACTGGTGGTCGTGCCGGCGAGCGCCGCCCCCGAGGGGCTCGGGGCGGTGCTGATCGGTTCGGATCCCACCCTCTCGGGCAGGGTACAGGTTGACGATATTGAGCTGCGCGACCTCGACAAGCGCTTGGTGCGTGCGCGTGTCGCAGTGGTGCGTGACGCAGAGATTTTCGCCGGCACCATCGAGGAGAACGTCGCGCTCGGCCGCCCGGAGGCAACCCTCGAGGAGATACAGGATGCTCTCACGCAGGTGGGTCTTCTCGACGACATTCGCCAGCTGAAGGCTGGCCTTGGCACCGATGCGCGTGAACTCGACCGGCCGCAAGCCCTCGCGCTTACCTTCGCTCGTGCCCTACTGCGCCATCCTTCCTTGTTGCTCGTCGATCGCGCGCTCGATGCGCTCGATGGCCCCCTCCATGCGCGCCTCGCCGAGGCCATCGCACGCTGCACTGCGACGCGCATCGTTGTCACTTCGGCTCTCGACATCTTCCAGCTGACGGGGCCGATCGCGGTCGCAAGGGATGAGGTGAAGTCATGAACCGCTTCGACAACGACCCGCGCGTCGTCACGCCCGCGGTCTTGTTGCGACCCGCGCGGGCACTGTGGCTTGTGTTCTTCGTCACCGCAGCGGTGCTCTTGTTCGTCCCGTGGCAGCAGACCGCCCCGGGGGGTGGGGCGGTGGTCCCCTACTCTCCCGAGGACAGGGAGCAGGGTGTCGACGCTCCGGTGACGGGTCGGGTGGCGCAGTGGTTCGTACGGGAGGGTGATAGGGTGAAGGCCGGAGATGCCCTGGTCGAGCTCGTCGATATCGATCCCGAATACGTCTCGCGTCTCGACCAGAAGCGCGGTGCCCTCGAGACCCAGATCGACGCTACCGAGGAGCAGGCTGTCGCGTATGAGGAGCGCGCGCGTGCGCAAGAGCGGGCGCGGAAGATGCGCAATGAGGCCGCCGCACGGAGCGTCGAGATGGCGCAGCAGCGCACCCTCGCCGCAGCACAACGGGTGCAGGCCGCGCGGGCCAGCGTCGACGCCGCGCAGCTCAATCTCAAGCGGGTCGAGGGCCTCGCCAATGAAGGCCTCGCCTCTACCCGCGAGCTCGAGCTCGCGCAGCTCAAACTCGCCGAGACGGAGACAGAGCTGAACGCGAAGCTCGCCTCGCTGCGCGAGGCAGAGGCGGCCGAGAACGCAGCCTTCGCCGAACAGCTGCGGGTTGACGCGGAGGCGATGTCTTCGGTGTCGAGCGCGTGGGCCGACGCCAAGAAAGCCGCGGCCGACATCGCCAAAGTCGAGATCGAGCGAGCCAAGCTCGACGTCACCATTGCGCGCCAGCAGGCGCAGCGCATCACCTCCCCTGTCGATGGCACAGTGGTGTGGCTTCATCACCAGCGAGGCGGTGGCGTCGCGAAGGCCGGTGAGCGTCTTGCCCTCATCGTGCCGCTCGACGTCAAGCAGGCGGTCGAGCTTTTCCTCGATGGCAACGATGCGCCGCTCGTGCGTTCCGACCGAAAGGTGCGCCTGCAATTCGAAGGCTGGCCCGCGGTGCAGTTCTCCGGTTGGCCCCAGGTCTCCATCGGCACTTTTGGGGGGCGCGTCCTCTTCGCTGACCCGATGTTGCGTCCTGATGGAAGACTCCGCGTCGTCGTTGTGCCCGACGAGGATGACATGCCCTGGCCCGCGCGCGAGACGCTACCTCTCAGCGCCAAGGCGCGGGGCTGGGTGTTACTCGACGAGGTGAGTGTTGGCTATGAGTTGTGGCGGCAGCTCAATGGCTTCCCTGCCACTGTTGCGCCGCCCCTTGCGCCTGGCGAGGTCGAGCAGGGCTTTCCCGCGCAGAAGCCTGCCCCGAAGGAAAAGTCGTGATCGCCTCGTCGTTACTGGTCGCATTCGCTGCTGCGAGTCCTTTGCCTCTCGAGGAGGTGCTTCGCTCCCTGCGTCATCACCCCGCCCTCGCTGCGGCCGAGGGGAGTGTGGGCGTCGCCGAGGCAGAGCGGTATGGCGCCCTCGGTTCTTTCGACCTCGCCCTGCGAGCCGAGGGAGGGAGTGCTCCTCTTGGTACGTGGTCCAAGACGGGCGGTGAGCTCGGGCTTGAGCAGTCGTTGCCCGTGTTCGGGCGGCCGCGCTTCGGCGTCAGCTATCGCTACGGTGCTGATTTCCCCGACTGGGATGGCGGTCGCATGACGAGCGAAGGAGGAGAGCTGCGGGCTGCGGTCGCCGCAGACCTCGGGCGCGACCTCCTCATCGACAAAGAGCGTGCCGCCATCGAGCGTACAGCGGCCGGTCTCGACGGCGCCCGCGCCGATCTGGCGTTGGCTGAGCTCGCCTTGGCGGAGGCTGCGGTACCGGCTTATTGGGCGTGGGTTGCGGCAGGCCACGTCCTCGCCATCGAGCGGTCGTTGTTGCGCGCAGCGGAGGAGCGCCAAGGCGCGCTCGCAGCGCAGGTACAGCGAGGCGCCCTCGCTCCCATCGTGCTCGACGACAATCGCCGCCTCGTGTTGTCGCGCCAAGCTGGCGTGGTGGACGCACAGCGGGTCTTCGACGTCGCCGCGCGAAAGCTTGGGTATTATTTTCGTGACGAGGCGGGGCAGATGCGACTGCCAACGCCCGACGAGCTGCCTTCTTTGAACAGCAGTGACGTCGAGGTGCCGAGCCCCCTCGACGGGGCGACCGGGGTGGAGCGGAGGCCCGAGTTGCGCGGATTGATGGCTATAGACCGCCAGCTCGACGTAGACCGCCGCGTGGCCGACAACGAGACGTGGCCCAAAGTGACTGCCAAACTGTATGCCGCGCAAGACCTCGGGCCCGAGGTGCAAATCGGGCCCGAGACGACGTCCAACAAGACCGAGGTCTTCGCCGGGGTTGGCATGAGTCTCCCGCTGCAGCGTCGAGAAGCACGCGGAAAAGCCGCCGCTGTGCGTGCGAAACAGGAGGTGCTCGCGCAAAAGCGGCGCAAGACGCGAGAGCTACTCCTCGTCGAAGTGGAGAACGCCCGCATCAAGCTCGAGGCCTCCGCACAGAAGGTCGCCCTCGCTGAGGGTGCCCTGTCAGCGGCCCGCCGTCTTGAGGAGGCCGAGCGTCGGCGATTCGATCAGGGCCAGTCGGATTTGCTCGCCGTCAATCTGCGGGAACAGACCACCGCCAGCGAAGCGCGGAAGCTGGTGGAGGCCGAGACCACCCTCGCCGAGGCGAGAGTGCTGTATCGCCTCGCGGCAGGGCTGCCACCACTGCCCTGAGCGCCACTGTGGGGGCGCGACCCACGACTTTCGATGCAACAAAGCCATCGCAGACACGCGATCGAGCGAGCGCATTCCCCTGCACATCAGCCCCCCCGAGCCACGCTGTCAGTGTATTCGGCGAGCGAGCATCAGTTCCCTACGAGGCAAGCCAGGGACCCGCCGCGGCGAAGCGGTTCGGGTACAGGTTGCGCAGACCTGCCTCCTCTGGGGTCCCACGAAAGAGCTCATACAGCGAGCTGAATTCGGCGAAGTCCTCACGGGCGTTTGTCTTCGCATATTCCGAAATACCGCGCTGGTCCTGCTGAATCGCTCGCTCATAGCGAGCCCACTCCGCCGACGACGCTAGGTTCGGCTGTGTAGCGATAGATCGGAGGTGACCAATCTCGTGGTTCATAGAGTGTGCAGCCAAGTCAGGTCCCGGATCGACGGTCGAGCCCACGAGGGGAAGCACTTCGACGGTCCCCTGCTTCTGTGAGGGGCTGACCCACATGAATGTATTTGACCCCGGTGCCCGATCATTGAGAAGGCTCACTCGCTCTACATTCTGCAGCATGTCAGGCTTGACCCTCGCCAAGGTCTCAGCGATCTCCCCGACCGTCAGATTGCTCGGGTGAGGGGGTTGCTGCTCTACAATATCAATGGAGCGCCCATCGATGCTCATGTGATGCACGTGGGCTGGGGTTTCTCGACCATCCAGGGATTTGTAGTTCGTGTCTGTGCCACGGCTGAGGGTGAAAGGCCGAGGTTCGCCAACGTCGAGGTCTACGTGGTTGGCATGATCTGCAACGAGAGGCTTGATGTTGCCCGCGGTGAGGTCCTTCAAGATCTGTTGACGGTCTACTTCAGGCTGGGTCTCCCGCCGCTCGATCAAGCGAGTGAGCTCGCCTTGCAAGGCTTGCTTACTCTTCGCGTCTAATTTTTTTCCTTGCTTGGAAGTTTCATACGCCTTTAGTGCGGCAATCTCGCCTTGGCTGACTGAATTATCTCTGGTGATACCCTTGCGGACTTTCTTCAAGTCCTTGCCCGTCAACTTGCCGTCAGCCCCCACGCGCTGTAGTCGTTTCAGCGTCGCCGCATCAGCGGTCGACCCGGGAGCCTCCGTCGCTTTGGGGGTGGGGGCCTTCGCACTGTTCAGCTGGGTCTCCCGCGGGGCGGCTCGGGCAGCCGCGACCTGCCGGCTACCGGGTCTCTTCGGACCCGTGGCGCGTTGCTCCTTCGCAACGGACGGCTCCGCGGACGTGTTCTGGGACGGTGGGCGTGCTCGAAGGTTCCCTGGATCCCTTGCAGGTTTGGCGTCATCGATTTTGGGGGCGCGGGGTGGCGGTGAGCCATGTGGTTTCCTGACAGATGACATCTACAAATGTCCTTCAGTGGCGGTGCACCAAAACAAAGAGAAGAGCACCGGCAACCTCACATCCTATTGGAAGGGCGCAGCCCTGGACAAAGTGTCTCGCGCTCGGCCATCCGCAGCGGAGCATCACATTGCCACGTGGGGAGATCTCGCCCCCGAAAGACGCCATCGCACCTGTAGGGAGGCGTGTCGCAGGCGCGGCCTCAACGCGCGACGCCGCGAGGTCTTGAGGTGAGGGGCCCAAATGTTCACCGTCACTGAAGCAGGCGGGCTCTCAGGCTCGAAGTTGCTAGCCTACTCACCGCTGGCACTGGCCCGATGGGGCCCCATGGCGAAAAGGCGGTAAAGCAGTGGCGCACGAGCGCACGCGGCTTTTTGGGGCACTCGCGATTGCGATCGCGCTGCACCTCTGTGTTGCCTTCGTCAGCCGTGAGCTTCCCTTCTCGACAATGCCGCACACGCCCTTGCCAGAGCCGATCCCGCTGCGTCTCCTCGAGTCCCCGCGGCTCCCCCGCCCTGTGACGCCCGACGAGCTCGTCCCCAATGCGTTCGTTACGCCATCGCCGCCAGCGAAGCCTCACCCGCCCCCCCCTTTCCCCGCGAATCGGGTGGCGGAGAGGCCTGCGTCGCCCACGTCGCCGCCCGCTGTACCGTTGCTCCCCTCAGCCACCGAACTTCCCGAGCCTCTTGGGCTTCCACCGCCACGTGTTTCGCAAGATCCGCCCCAGGACGATTCCTTGCGTCTCCTACCGAGCAAACGTTCGCGACTCGACCGGCACTTCGGCACCGGCAGCGAAATGTTCTCGCCTCGCCTCAGTGACCTCGAGCAAGGCCTCGCCTACCGCGCCGAGGGTCCCCTGAGCGACAAGACGCGGACCGAGCAGAATGCACGAAGACTCCTCGAGGACGCCCTCGCGGAGGATGCCGTCGATGCGGGGCTCGTCGATGATTATTTCAGGGAATTGGCGCGCCACATTGAGGCTGCCTGGCGACCCGCTCGCCGAGAACTCAATGACCAAGGTGAGCGCACCACGCAGGTAGGATTCTTGCGCGATTTTGGCCAAAATCCGCAGGCCATGGGCGAGATGTGGGAACTCTACCTCGACCTCGCGCGGCAGTACGCGCAAGGGGAAAAACCGCATATCGAGCAGCGACGTCTCGAGCGACTCCGCGAAGTGATGCGATCGCGCAAAGGGAACTTTCGGTTCCACGCCATTACCGAGGCCGAAGTGACTCACGCCGCCGACGGACAAATCCTCACCATCGAATTGCCCTTGTCGAGCGGGCACCCTTCCTTCGACGAGGGGGTGCGCGATGCCCTCGTCTTTGGGGTGAGGGCCATGACCGCGCCACCCCCAGCGGCGTTGTCGAGGGGACGGCCGTTTCGCAGCCGGTGGCGCCTGCGGGCAACGTGGAAGATGATTCCTCCGACGGCGCTTCTGTCTGGCAATAGCTTCGACATCACCAAAAATGGCATT
>JBMTAX010000015.1:0-16868 GCA_049429145.1 Myxococcota bacterium | reverse complement strand
CATAGAGCGGCAACGTTACCAGAGTCCACCGGGGCCCGGTACACTCGCGCGGTGGAGAGCGCTTCCCCCGCCGGGGTGGGGCGCATTTTTGGTGGGGCGGCGGCAGTTCTTGCAGCCTCGGCTCAGCCCGAGTGATAGTCGCACCACCGAGGTTGTGATGAGCACTGTACGCTGGACGACGCAGGCTTTTCTCTGGCTGATGTGGACCGGGCTTTCCGCTTGTACCTGCGGCGGCTCCACCGCCGAGTGTGCGGATGGCGAAAACCGCTATCGCATCGGGGAGCGATTCACCCACGGTGACGGTTGCAACCAATGCACCTGCCTGTCGACCAGAGAGATCTCCTGCACGGAACGCAGCTGCGTGGAGCCGAAACCAGCCGATGGCGGCAGCGTCGATGAGAGTGACGCAGGGCTGGAGCCGGACGCAGGGGGGGCGCGACCCTTGAGTGACTGCGTCGACCTTGATGAGGATGGATTCTACACCTGCCTCGATGCGAACTACCCTGAATGGCCGCAAGTCGTAGATTGTGATGATTCCCGATGGTTTGTGCAGCCAGGGGGGTACGAGTTCCCCGACAATGGCATTGATGACAATTGCGATGAACTTATCGATGACCAGCCGAGCTGCGCCTGCAATCTGACCGGCAACCTCTCCGCTTCGGACATGACTTCCGCGTTCGACTTGTGTGATGGACCCCTTCTCTATGTCTCGAAGAGCGGCCATCCCGCGCAGTGTGGGGTCTACGAGAGCTACTTTGGTGATGTGCTGCCCAAGCAGGGCGAATGTCTGCTCGCCATGAGCACCGGTGCGGCCGGCTCCAGCGATGTCATCTCAGGCGGTTCCTATTGTAGTTCCTGCGGTGAGTTTGCCTTAGCATCCGATTGCGCTGCCGATCCTGACCCACAGGGCAGCTCTGAGCGTGTGTGCGACCTCGCGACTCTCTCCCTGCGTCTGCGTCCGCCTACAAATGCGAAGGGTTTCGAGTTTAGCTTCATGTTCCTATCCGCAGAATGGCCGGAGTTCCTGTGCCTCGCTTACAATGATACTTTCTACACCGTGGTGGAGACCGACGCAGTGAATGGGGGCGAGCCCGCTAATGTGTCCTTCGATCCACAGCAACGCGAGATAACGGTCAACGTGGGGTTTTTTGAAGCACCTCGAAACTGGTCAACCCCCCTGACAAACACGCCATTCGGAGCCGCAGCATTCGGCACCGGTTGCACCTCGTTTGCAGAGGCGAGCTGCACACTCCCAGAATACTGTGACGATGCAGGGGCCGATCTCGCCTACCAAGGCTCAGGAAGTGGCTGGCTCGTGACCCGCGCTCCTTTTGAGCCAGGAGAGCAGGAGATCTCGGTAAAGTTCACCATTCACGATGAGTCCGATTCGATTTACGACTCGCTGGTCATCATCGACCGGTTCCGGTGGGTCCCTTATCGTCCGCCGGCCGGGACCTCGAAGCCCACGGAATAGCGGTTTGGCTTCCGGCTGGCGGCTCTGGGGTTCTCTCCGGCGAATCCTCACACACGGAGTTTTTGAGTGGGGACGTGTGCAATGCGTCGCCCAGTAGCGTTCGCAATGCCTCGAGGTCGAGGGGTTTGTCGAGCACCGCGAGTGCCCCGAGTCGCTCTGCTGCTTTACGGGTCGCTTCATCCCCAAAGGCCGTCGTCAGAATCACCGGTACCGCGCGGTCCTCTTCCCGCAGAGTGGCGAGCGCGAACATCCCCTCGGGGCCTGGCATGCGGATGTCGCTGACGATCCCTCGAAACGTTTCTTCGCCGGTGACGTGTCGTGCCACCGCCTCGAGCAACTCGAATCCGTCCCTCACTGCCAAGACGACATAGCCGATCTCCTCGAGCCAATCTGCCAGCAACAGCCGTAGTTCGTCGTCATCCTCAGCCAGCAGCAGAGTAACAGCCGATTCGGGCGCAGAGGCGAAGTCGGTGGTACCGAGAGAGGGCGCGGAGTATTCGGTCATCTTGTGGACCCTATCCACTCCTGCTTGTAGCGGCCGCTGCCGAGCCTCTGGGGCAAGATGTCTTTCCCCGCAAGTTTTCCCGACGTACACTCAGACACCGTCTTCTGATGGCCCCAGCATGACGAACCGGGCGTCAGTAGAGTTTCGTATCTCTTGTGGAGCACAAGATGGCCGACACTCCCGAGCGCGCAAAATCAGCGCTGCGCATCGTGCCGTACCATAAGCCCGCAGCAGGCCTCGAGGCCGTGCTCTCGAGTCTCCGTTACACGGAGCGGCATGCGGGTCTCGTGCGTGGACCTCTTGCTTTGGCTTTGGTCAATCAGCGCAGCGGATTTGATTGCCCCGGGTGTGCGTGGCCAGAGCCTTCTCAGCGCTCTGTGGCGGAGTTCTGTGAGAACGGTGCCCGCGCGGTGGCCCACGAGGCGACCACGCGAAAGGTCGATCCTCTCTTCTTCGAAGAGTGGACGCTGCCGAAGTTGCGCGCGCAGAGTGACCACTGGCTCGAGGCGCAGGGGCGTCTCACCCATCCCATGATCAAGCGGCCCGGTTCGCTGCGCTACGAGCCGTTGTCCTGGGAGGAGGCAATCTGTCACGTCGCCCAGCGTCTACAGCAGCTCAGCTCGCCTGATGAAGCTGTCTTCTACACATCGGGCCGTACGAGCAACGAAGCTGCATTTCTTTACCAACTATTTGTCCGTGAGTTCGGCACAAATAACCTGCCCGATTGCTCCAACATGTGCCACGAGTCCAGTGGCAAAGGTCTTGGGAAAACGATTGGGATTGGAAAGGGGACTGTCTCACTCGACGACTTTGACCAAGCCGACCTCATCCTCGTGATCGGTCAGAACCCTGGTACCAATCACCCCCGCATGCTCTCGACGCTGGCAGCTCAACGAGCGCGAGGCTGCGAAATCGTCAGCATCAATCCATTGCGGGAACGTGCCTTGGAGCGTTTCGCCCATCCCCAGCAGGCGCGGGGCCTCCTTCTCAATGGGGACGAGATCTCGAGTCAATATATCCAGGTCCGGATCGGGGGTGACATTGCCTTGCTAAAAGGCGTGATGAAGCTGGTATTCGAGGAAGAGGAGAGGTCCCCTGGGAAGGTGCTCGATCATGCCTTTCTCTCGGCTCACACGCAGGGCTTCGAAGATCTGCGGCGCTCGGTGGCAGAGAGTCGATGGGAAGACCTGCTTGAAGAGAGCGGAGTCTCCCGCTTGGAGATGGAACGCCTCGCGCAGGTCTATTGCCGCTCAGAGCGGGTCATCGCGTGTTGGGCCATGGGGTTGACGCAGCATCGCTTCGGCGTTGCCAATATCCAAGAGGTGGTCAACTTACTGCTGCTGCGCGGCAACCTCGGTCGTCCGGGTGCAGGCGTGTGTCCCGTACGGGGGCATTCCAATGTGCAGGGCGATCGCACCATGGGCATCTGGGAAGCGCCCGATGAGGCCTTTCTCACGCGCCTCTCGCAGGTTTTCGGCTTCACGGCACCGCGGAAACATGGCTACGACGTTTGGCATTCGCTGAAGGCGATGGCTCTCGGACGGGTGCGCGTCTTCGTCGCTATGGGGGGAAACTTCGCCGCTGCAACACCGGATACCGAAGGTACCCGCAGAGCGCTCGCTCGGTGCGAACTCACCGTACAAATCTCGACGAAGCTCAATCGATCTCATCTCGATTGCGGCGATACCGCAATCATTCTCCCCTGCCTTGGGCGCACTGAGCGTGACCACTCTGGGGGGAAAGAGCAATTCGTAACCGTCGAGAATTCCATGGGGGTCGTACATCGGTCCCATGGTCGGCTTGCGCCGGCCGATGAGTCGTTGAGAAGCGAGCCATGGATCGTGACTGCGCTCGCACGCGCAACCTTTGGGGAAGGGAGCCGGGTACCCTGGAAGCAGTTTGGCGAAGATTACGATCACATTCGCGATTACATCGCACAAGTCATCCCAGGGTTCGAAGCCATGAATCGTCGAGTGCGCGCCCCGGATGGATTTGTACTTCGCAACAGCGCGCGTGAGCGCATGTGGGAGACACCATCGGGAAAAGCTCACTTCACGGTCAATCCGCTACCCCGCATGACACTCCAAAATGACCAGTACCTTCTCATGACGATTCGTACCCACGATCAGTACAACACGACGATCTATGGTCAAGACGATCGGTATCGTGGTCTTTACGGAGAGCGTCGGGTGGTGTTGATGAATGCAGACGATATGCGCCAAGCGGGCTTTGAGGAGGGGCAGCGGGTCGACGTCACCAGCTGGTTTGGGGGAGAGGAGCGTACGGCAAACGCTTTCTTCGCGTTACCCTTCGACATTCCACGACGTTGCCTCGCCGCCTATTTTCCCGAAGCGAATGTGCTCGTTCCTCGGGACAGTGTGGCCGACGAGAGTCAAACCCCGACGTCAAAGTCTATCGTTGTCACGCTTGCTGCCTCTACTCATGAATCTCGAGGGTGACGATTTGGCGCACTCTGCTCAGAAGTCGGCCATCGTGTGTACCCGGCAACGAGGCAGCCGTGCGACGCCGGTGGCTGGCAGATGGTACTGCTCGCATACGAGGCTCGCCCGCGGTCCGTCGTCGGGTTCTCCGTCCACGGGCAGTACCTCATGGGTGAGGTGCCCCGCGAAAGCGAGAAGCGCTCCAGGCGAGGGTTGTATATCTGCGATGTGGCGTCGCCCCTCTCGTAATCTCAGCACGCCACCACTCGCCGGTGTGCGCAGGTAAAGCACGGTCACGAGTTCCGGTATCGCATCTTCGACCCCGCTTTCCTCTCGCAACGTTGCGTCGATGTGTGGTCCCACCCCTGATCCGTGACGCAGGAGGAGGAGATTCAAGTAGAAGGCATTGGGTGGGGGCACCGCCGACTGGCCGAGGAGGCGATCCCACCGGCTGACCAGGGACGCGCGCACGTTCGGTGCGAGGGCGCAGTTGAGGAATGTGCCAAGCACGGGGAAACGCCGACGGACTTCGTCGACGGCGTCAGCGGTAAAAACCAGCGAAAAGCCTCGACTGGCCGCGAACGTACCTACGAGCGGGCTCTTCCCAACGAGAGGAGACCCGAGAAGTACCTCGCACATACGCTGCAGGTCGTCGGTAGCGATCGCATGTGGACGAAGGGCAAAAAGCGGCAAGGCACATCACAGGTGGGGGAGGTCTGCAGGACTTGCGCCCCCTTGGCGCGCTCTACGATGGCAGAGGCCACGAGGGCGGACAAGGAGGGGCTGGCCTCTGCGCACAGGCGCTTCCGCCGCTGCGCCTGCGGTGCTACCCCGCCCCTGGGAACGAGGTCCGAAGGTCATGATGAAATCTATTTCTCTCCGTTCGTTGTTGTCTCTTGGTGCACTGTCCTGCTCCGTCGGGTGTCCTACGCCGCTGCCGGGGGGAGCCATGACGGGGGTGCCACCCGCGACGACCGCGGGCCAGGGGGAGCCGTTGGCTACCATCGGCGCAGTGGTCCTCACGACGGGCGATATCGAGAAGCGATTGAATGAGCAGAGCCCCTTCGTGCGCGCCCGCTACCAGAGCGAGGAGCGCAAACAGGAGTTTCTCGATAACCAGGTGCGCTTCGAGGTTTTGGCCCACGAGGCATATCGACGAGGTTATGACAGAGAACCCGAGGTGGTCGAGGCGGTGAAGAAGATCCTCGTGCAGCGCTTGACCCGTGAGGAGTTTGACGGGCGTGTGAACCTGAAAGACATCACCGATGAGCAGATCGCCGCCTACTACGAGTCCCACCGCGACGACTACAACAAGCCAGAGATGATCCGCGTCTCTCACATCTTCGTTGCCTTCGGTGATGATCGCACCGCGAGCCGCGCCCGCGCGGACGAAGCGCAGCGGACAGCGCTCGAGAAAAGCAAGAGCAAAGAAGAACGCGATGCCTTCAAGGCTCTTGTCGCGCAGTTCTCCGAAGATGAAGAGAGCAAGCGAAATGGCGGCGACCTCCGTTACCTTGCTGCCAGCGAAGTCGAGGAGCGCTTCGGCACCGCCGCAAAAGACGCCGTGCTCGCGATCAACGACATGAACCAGATCTCTGGCGTCGTCGAGGGGAAAACCGGATGGCATGTGTTTCAGCGAACCGGCACGCGCAAGGCCATCGAGCGTGACCTCGAGCAGGTGAAGAACCAGATCCGCAATGTTCTCTATCGCGAGCGGCGTACGGAATCGTTTCAGGAGTTCGTCAAAGGGCTCGAGCAGCAGCTGGGGGTGAAGACTTATCCCGACCGTCTCAAGGACGTGAAGGTCGATGCCACCATGCCCGTGGCGCCGGGGGCTCCCGGTCATGGTCACGGGGGAATGCCCGGTATCGATCTGCCTGCGCATGCGCCTGCGGCTGAAGAGGCCCGTTGAGCGTGTGGTGGGTCTCGGTACGCTTGGCTGCCGTCGTCGCTGCGCTGGTTGTCGGGCTGCTCTTGCAGGCATGTCCGGCCGACCCGCGCTCCGAGGTAGGGCAAGGTGACCTTGTGCCTCCGCCGCTGGAGGTCGCCGTCGTGGGAGCGATGACGATAACGCGGCCACTCTTCGTAGCGGAACTTTCACGGGCTGGGGTCGCTCGCATCAGCGACGACGTTTCTCGTGGTGAACTGGCGAGGGAAGTGCTCGAGCGCATGGTGCAGCAGGAGCTCCTCGCACAAGCCGCTGCGGCGGCGGGCGTCGTCGTCAGCGAGGCGGAGCTCGATGCCGAATATGGACGCATCACAACGGGCTACCCGCCCGGGATGTTCCCCCGTGTCCTCCATGCAGAGCAGCTGACCATGGCTGAGTACCAGCGACGGCTTCGTCGTCGATTGGCGGTCGAGGCTTACCTTCGACGGCGTTTCTCGTCCCTGGAAGAGCCGAGTGAGGCCGAAATCATCGCTCGGTACGAGGCGAGCGCCGGTGGCGAGACAAGAGGGCCTCGTGTGCGTGCGCGACAGATCTTGCTCAAGACCGAGGAGGCTGCCCTTGATCTCGTGCCGCAGCTTCGCAAGGGAAAGCTCACCTTCGCAGAGGCCGCCCGTCTTCACAGCATCGCGCCCGAGGCGGAGAACGGCGGCGCTCTTGGGTGGTTTGCACGAGGAGAGATGCCAGCGGTTTTCGAGGTCTGCTTTGACCTTGAAATCGGCAAGCCATCCCATGTGGTGGCGAGCGAGTTCGGCTTTCATATCTTTCTCGTGGAGGAGCGGGCCGAGGGCGCCGCTATCTCGCTCACAGAAGCGCGGCCGCGCCTACTCGCCGAGCTGCGCCAACTTCAGCAAGAGCAGAACGTCCGAACCCACACCGAGGAATTGCGCATGCAAACAAAGGTCACGTTCTCTGAGGAGGCCTTTGCGGCCGCGCTGCGTCAGCTCCCGCGCGGGCCCTTCGACGACGAACGCGGCCCCGATGAGGTCTCGTCACCTATGGGTCTCGAGCGCCGGCCGGAGTCCGCCATGCAGCAGCCTCGAGCGCCACGTGCACAACCATTGCCGAGCGCACAAGGAGTGTCACCATGAAGCCCCCCCACTCTTCGCGATTCACCCTTGGGAGGCTCTGTCGTCGCGGCTCGCCTTGGTGCTTCGCCTTCCTTGGGGCCACAGCGATGCTGTCCTCCGCCGGTAGGGCGAGTGACGAGGGGCAGATCATCGAGCGCATCGTCGCCAGCGTCGACGACAAAATCATCCTTCTCAGCGAGGTCAACAGCGTCGTCGAAGACATCTTACAAGTGGAGCCTGCGCCACCAGGCACCGATGGTAATCGATACGAAGAGACCCGGCGCCGCGAGGTGCTCGACACCTTGATCACGGAGAAGTTGCTGGAGACGGAGGTGGAGCGCCTCCGGATCGAGGTCTCCAAGGAAGAGATCGACCGCATCGTGGAGAACACGAAACAGCAGTACAAGCTCGACGACGCCAAACTTCGCCAAGCGCTCGCCCAGCAGGGCCTGACACTCGATGAATATCGCGACGGACTGCGCAAGCAGATGCTGAAGGCGAAGATCATCCAACTGAAGGTGAAAAACCGTGTACAGGTGACCGACCAAGACGTGGCCAGCACGTACGCCCAGCGGCAGGCACTTGATGCGCAAGAGTACCGGGTCCGCGCTCGTCACATCCTTTTCGTCGTGCCCGCAGGTGGCCCCGAGGAGGAAGCCCTCGCCAAGGCAGAGGCGGCCAAGCGGCGCGTGCTCGCTGGGGAAGACTTCTCCTCCTTGGCAAACGAACTCTCTGAGGGCCCTACGGCGAAAAATGGGGGCGCACTTGGTGTGTTCGGTCGAGGGGAGATGGTGCCCGAATTCGAGCGAGCGGCCTTCTCCGCCGTGCCAGGGCAGGTGGTGGGCCCCGTCCGCACCCAATTCGGTTGGCACCTGATCCTTGTGGAAGAACGCGTGGCCCTGGCACAGGCGCCCCTCGAGCAAGTGCAGGATGAGCTGCGCAACCGGCTGTACGAAGAAGAGGTGGAGCGGGCTTTCCGCGGTTACGTCGAAGAGCTCCGCCGAAAAGCCAACATCGAAATTCGTTTATGATCACTTCGTCGTCGGAAACCCTGCTGCGGCGCGCAGAACGCCTGGGTTCCGCCGGCCGTGTTTTCGCTGACCGGCTCGCATAAAGGACCTGTCAGGGTGCATCAGGTGCGATGGAGGCTTCCCTGAACCAGCACTCCTATGCGATTCTTCCCGCGAACCGGGGTTCGACCGTACACGTTGGGCCCTCCCTCCTACGTTGCTGACCTTCACTACGAGAGCTGGATGGCCAAGAGCCCGCTGAAAGACAAGGACTTCGTCCCCGACGACGAGTCGCTGAAGAAGATCCTCGGCCAGAGGTGGAACCGCTATCAAGAGACCGTCAAGGAACTCAAGAAGCGGAAGCTGTACCCCGAGATGTATTGGTACGGGCCCTCCAGTGGGTGGGCACCGCGCTTCTGCATCGGGGAGGTCACCGTCTGTGGCATGTACCTCGCGCAGAATCCCCTGATGGGGCTTGTCGGCGTGGGCGATAAGGTCGGGGCATACCTCGACAAAGATCAGCTGCTCACGCAGAGAGCTCGTGCGTTGTACGAGATGACCCCCAAAAAGGGACCGCTGCGCTGGATCGAAGCGCAGCTCGCGACGCGCGGAGACCTCGAGGCTTTCCTGTCCCTGGTCGACGGGAAGCTACGAGCACTCGACGCGGAGGGCGTTCGTCCCAGCGACGGGCCTCCGCCACCGCGCGTGCGGCGCAAGGACCCCGGTCCCAAGAAGGAGCCGGGCAAACCGGGGCGCAAGCCCTCAAAGCAGCCTAAGCCCGCCGAGAAGCCCTTGCAGGTGGGGCCCCCACGGAAGTTTACGGCTGAAGCCCTGACCGCCGCAGGACGCGGATGAGCGTGGCGCCCGACGCCGCCCTCCTCGGCAGCGTCGCTCGGGCCCGGTCCGAGAACGAGGCTGCGTCGCTGCTGATGAGCGGCGCGCCGGGTACCCGCGTCATCGCCGGGGGCAGCGACCTCATGCTCCACATGGCGCGGGGGCGCGCCCAACCGGTTGCTCTCGTCGACATTCGTCGCGCGTCGATGGATCGGCTCGACCTCGGAGAGGCCTGGCTCAGCATCGGTGCCACGGCGACTGCCGCACAGCTTTCACGTTGGCAGGCCCTCCGCGACCACGCGCCCTCGCTGTGGGAAGCCGCGTCGACGCTGAGTGTGCCCCAGATCCGCAACGTCGCCACCCTCGGGGGTAACCTCGCCAACGCGTCCCCGGCCGCCGACATGGTTCCGCCCGTGCTCGCACTCGGCGGTGTCGTCGAGGTCCGGCGGGGCGACTCCGTGAGGTCGCTGTCGGCGGAGGCGCTCGCCCTTGGTCCCGGTCGCACCTCCCTGGCTGCCGACGAGCTGGTCAGCCGCATTTTGGTGCCGCGCTGGAGCCCTCGGTCCTTTCATTGGTTCACCAAGCTCGGGTATCGCGATGCGCAGATCATCGCGGTGGTCTCCCTGGCTCTGTCCTGTGAACTCGAGGGTGACGTCGTGCGCAAGGTGCATATCGCCCTCGGCTCGGTGGCTCCTCGCGTCGTGCGGGCCCACGCGGTGGAGGACTTCCTGCTCGGCCAGCGCCTGTGCCGCTCCTCTGCGGAAGAGGCCCTGCGCCTGCTCGCGACGGACATTTGTCCCATCGACGACGTCCGGGGAAGCGCGGCCCACCGTCTGGCGGTGGCCCGCAACTACCTCGGCGACGCCCTCGCCCGGGCGTGGCACTACGCCCAAGGCGCCACAAACCCACACGCTTCGCTTGCCGCGCTGCGCGATCCCTCCCCTCGACCGCCAGCCTTGCAACACGAGCGGACCGATGTGCTCCATGCGCTGCAAGTCCCCGCAGGGACCGAAGAACCCCTCATCGTGTCGACGTCACCGCTCTCTTATGCGCCCGCTTCGCCGCGAACGACGACGAAGAAGCCCGCAGCGACGAAGAAGAAACGCTCCCCACGAGGTCGACCATGAGTACCAACGACCCAAGGCGACCGAACCTTCCGGTGTCCTGCTCCCTCAACGGCCATCCCGTCACCCTGAGGGCGGGCGCGGGGGCTCGTCTCCTCGACGTGTTGCGCGAGGAAGGTCGAATGACCGGGGTGAAAGAAGGGTGCGGCGAGGGAGAGTGTGGCGCCTGCACTGTGCTGCTCGACGGCGAGCCTGTGTGCTCTTGTTTGCTGCTCGCCCAATCGGTGGAGGGATGTGACGTACTGACCATCGAAGGACTCGCGCCTGCACGGGGGACCGAACTTCATCCTGTACAAGCCCACGTCGTCCGAGAGATGGGAACGCAGTGTGGGTTTTGTACCCCCGGGGTGATCTTGAGTGCCGCTGCGCTGCTTGCCCGAAACCCAAACCCCACCCGCGCGGAGATTCTCGACGGCATCAGCGGGACCCTGTGTCGCTGCACGGGGTACACGCGCATCGTGTCGGCCATCGAACGCGCCCGCGACGAGATGCGCACTGCTGCGGAGTCTTTGGCCGCGCACGAGTCACCACCCGTCGAGGATGATCCCGCCGTCACGTGAGCGCGTCTCTCCCTCTCCGCGCGGCGGCCGCGCCAGGTTGCGTGCGCCTCGTCTACCGATCGCGCCGCACTTGCCGGACCTCGCCGCCGAACAGATCGAGGGCTTTCTGCACCACGGGATGAGCGCGGGCGTGGGCCTCCAAGTCTCGCTGAGCCTTCAGGGCGGCTTCTCGTTGCGCGGTGGCGATGCTCGGCGGAGCGGCGTCCCCTTCGGTGGCCATGCGCGTCTCGAGTTTGGCCCCCGCGCCAAAGACCCCCAGCGCGTCCTTCAGCTCGCCTCGCTGATTTGCCTGTTCGACAGTGTCTAGGTTCGGCCTTCGTTCGAAGAGCACCGTGAGCACGGTGCTCTTCCCTCGCTTCTCGCTACCGAGGAAACGACCATGGGCGAGATGCGCCGCGAGGTGCTTGCTCTGGGAGGCCGCCGAGCGCACCAGATCGATCCAGCGGGGATCGATGCCCTCGAGGAGGTAGCCGAGCGAGGGATCGAACGCTTCTTCGGGCTCTTCCTCGTCGAGTTCCTCTTCCTCAGGCGGCTCCGGGGGAGGGGGCGAGGTCTTGGTGAGCTCTGGGCTCTCCGGGGGAGGAGCCTCGAGCATCCACGACGGTACCTCGTTGGCAGATACATTGGTTGATGACGTGGGGGCGCCCTGAGGAGTCGGCGCTCCACCGTCGACGTGAGGGGGCGGGACCCTCGTGGCAGGCACCTGTGGCCTCGGGAGAGTCTCCTCGTGGTCAAGTCGTGGAGGGGGCGCTGGAGGAGCGCTCACCGTCGACGAGCGAGGGTGAGCTGCAGGTCCAGGGCTCGCCTCGGGTGGCGCGTTCTCGGCGCGGTCGTCAGTCGGTGAGGGGGGGGATAATGAGGGCGAGGCTGTCGTCGCCTTCAAGGACGTCGTGGGAGGAGAGGGCGCCGGCGCAGAGGCCACTCGTGCCCCTAGGGATTCCCGTGCGATGGTCACTGCAGGCCCGGCGGGCGCTTGGGGGGGCGGCACCGGTTTACCGCGCGCCAAGGCGTCGAGACGCGAGATGGCATCGCTGATGGCCGCTGCCTCGCCCATCGCGGGACGGTCACACATGCGCAAGAACAGCAGCTCGAGGGCGAGACGGGGCTCGTCGCTGCGGGCGAGCAGGTCTGTTCCTTCGAGAGCCATGAAGAACAAACGTTGCAGCTCCCGCCCGTCGAGCTCGCTCGCCATGGCGTCGATCTCGGCAATGTCCTCTGGGGCTAGATCAGCGAAGCCGGCGAGGGTGCCGGTGGCCTTCGATACGCTGAGGTGACGCAGCTCGAGGGTGACACTCTCGGAGAGTTGTTTGATGTCGTGCCCGCGCGCATAGGCCTCTTCGATGAGCGCGAGGGCCTGTCGGGCATCTCTATCGATAACGGCTGCAGTGGCCCTGACGACGCTGCGGCGGTCGATGAGGCCAAGGGCCTCCGTCACACCGTCGGCATCCACCGCTTCTCCGGCGAAGGCGATGACCTGGTCGGTGAGGCTCAGCGCGTCGCGCATGCCTCCCTCAGCCGCGCGAGCGATGATGGTCAGCCCACCGTCGTCGATGCGGATCCCCTCGGCCTGCAGCACATGGCGCAGTCGCTCGACGATGGTCTTCGTCGGAATGCGCTTGAAGTCGTAGCGCTGGCAGCGAGAGAGGATGGTGACCGGGATCTTGTGGGCCTCGGTGGTGGCGAAGATGAACTTCACATGAGGCGGTGGTTCCTCGAGGGTCTTGAGCAGCGCATTGAAGGCCCCCGTCGACAACATGTGCACTTCGTCGATGATGAACACCTTGAAGCGCCCGCGCTGGGGCAGGAAACGCGCGACCTCACGCAGCTCACGCACGTCGTCGACGCCGGTGTTGCTGGCGCCATCGATCTCGATGACGTCGACGCACTTCCCCTCCGTGATCTCCGTGCACATGGTGCAAGCGCCGCAGGGGGCTGACGTAATGCCTGTCTCGCACGACAGCGACTTCGCGAGCACACGCGCCAAGGTGGTCTTGCCGATGCCGCGGCTGCCGGTGAACAAGAAGGCGTGCGCGACGCGACCCGTGTCGAGAGCACGTTGCAGCGTGCGGACCACTGACTCTTGGCCAGCGACGTCAGCGAAAGTCTGCGGGCGCCATTTGCGGGCAAGCACTTGGTATGACGTCACAGCAACACTCCAGGGCTTCTTCCCACGGGCCCGACCCGGGGGCTAGCACGCGCGCAGCGGGAGCGTCGAGGCGGGAGGAGAGACGCTAGCGCGGCCGGGCCAGGAGCAGGGCGGCGAGGGCCGGCTCCTCCCGCAAGAGCTCCCATTCCGGAGGCTTCAGGTAGGCAGTCCTCTCGAGCTGACCTCGCTGGTAGCGCACCACGACCACCACCTCGGTCTCGGCCTCGTCCACCTGGAGCTCTACGGGCGCGCCCTCTCGGGTGAGCTCGAGCAGATGATCGCGCACGCTGACGAGATACTGGTAGATGCGCACAGCTCGCGCAAAACGCTCTTCTCGGTATGCCTCGAAGGCGAGATTGCGGCTCGCAGGCGGACCCTCACGAAAAAAGCGGCGCACAAGCTCCATGGCTTCGGGAGGCTGAGACATCCCTAGAGTGTACCGAAGTCATGGACGTGTGCCCCACTTCCCTCGCCGCGGGTGCAAAATCGACAGGATAGGTAGACGTGACCGAAGCAGGGACTTTTGTAGGAGGAATCAGGTCTTGGAGTACCCTCCGACGGGACCGGGCCCATCGCGCGGTCTCGGGAGGTCACCATGAAGCACACCAGTTCTCTTGCCTCGCTCTGCCTTGCGCTGTCGGCCTGTACCTACTCTGGGTTGCCGGGCGACGTGCCCCTCTCCGAACTCACCGAGGAGCAGAGCCAGCAGCTGTGCACCGCGACTGACGCCTACGTCGACAGCAGCCTGTCCGCGCAAGATCGCAAGACCTTCAGCTGCAACCTTGCCGGGTCCATCGCTGGCGCTTTCGTCGGGGAGGACGCCTACACCGAGACCTGTACCGAAGCCCGACAGAACTGCCTCGACGACGATGACCAAGGGGGCGAAGAGGAAACCAGCGAAGAAAGCAACTGCGAGAACGCTGGGGTTTCGAACTGCACCGCCACCGTTGAGCAGTATGAGGCGTGTACGCGCGAGATCGTGGACACCATCAAGGAGAGCAACGCGTCCTTCTCGTGCGAAGACGGCCCCGGCACTGAGGAAGAAGGCGATGAAGAAGAGACCGCTTGTGAGGCCTACCAGAAGACGTGCGGCGGCGAGTGAGCCGACCTGGCCTCCCTCGTACCTTAATCCTGACGACGGAGGGTGCACATGAGTGAGCCTGAGCTGCGACGTACCCTGGGCCCCGTGATGCTGTGGGGCCTTGGGGTCGGCTACGTCATCAGCGGCGAATATTTCGGCTGGAACCTCGGGCTGCCCCTCGGGGGCACCTGGGGCATGCTTGTCGCCACCCTCGTCGTGACCCTGATGTATGACGCCTTCGTGCTCAGCTACGCGGAGCTGTCCGCGGCGCTGCCGAAGGCGGGGGGCGTGTTCGTCTACGCCGAGCGAGCCCTGGGTCCCTTTCCGGGATTTCTCGCGGGCTTGGTGCAAGTGATCGAATTCGTTTTCGCGCCGCCGGCCATCGCCATGGCCATCGGCGCCTACGTGCAGCAACGATTTGCTGGTCTCGACCCGGTCATGGTGGCCATACCGGCGTATTTCGTCTTCACGGCACTGAACGCGTGGGGGATCAGGCAAGCGGCGGCCTTCGAACTCGTCGTCACCGTGCTCGCGGTGGCCGAGCTGCTCTTGTTCATCGGCATCGCGGCACCCGCCTTTGAGATGCAGAACCTCGCGAAGAACGCGCTGCCCCACGGCTGGAGTGGAGTCTTCGCTTGTCTGCCCTTCGCCATCTGGTTCTACCTCGCCATCGAGGGCTTGGCGAACGCCGCTGAGGAGGCACGCGACCCACAGCGCACAGTGGCTCTCGGTTTCTCGGCGGCCATCGTCACCCTCGTCGTTCTGGCGCTCGGGGTCTTCTTCGCGGCTGTCGGCGTCGCTGGGTGGGAGGCCGTCGTCTACGCCCCTGGTAGTGCCGAGGCGAGCGATGCACCCCTCCCACTGGCCCTCGCCCACGTCGTGGGCCGAGATCATTTCCTGTATACGCTGCTGCTCAGCGTCGGCTTGATCGGGCTCGTCGCAAGCTTTCACGGCATCATTCTCGCCGCCGGTCGCGCTACCATGGAGCTCGGCCGAGCAGGGTGGTTTCCTGAGGTGCTTGGCCGCGTGCACCCCAAGACCCGCACGCCGGTGGTCGCCCTCGCCGCGAATCTCCTCGTTGGCATCGTCGCGATCCTCTCGGGGAAGACCGGCGAGATCATCACCCTCGCGTGTTTCGGAGCTCTGTCGCTTTACGTGCTCGCGATGGTGTCGCTCTTTGCACTTCGTCGACGCGAACCAGAGCTCGCGCGCCCTTTCCGTGCCGTGTTGTATCCGGTGTTTCCAGCGCTCGCGCTATTGATCGCTGGCGTGTCCTTCATCGCCGTGGCGTGGTTCAACCGCGGCGTTTCCGTCGTCTTCTTTGCACTCGTTGCCTTGGGGACCGGTTGGTTCTTGATTGTTCGTCGACGGCGGAGGGCGCGCGACTGAGCGCTCGTGAAGAACCTCGCAATGCCCCCACGAACCGAGGGTCCATCGGCTTGTGCCCATGGACCCTCTCGCACAGGTCGTTGTGTTGTGTTCAGCGTTTCAGCGCACGCGCCGCAGCTTTCGCTTTCTTTTGCGCGACCGCTACGTCGCTCTTTCCTTCCGTAGCATCATCCAGTTCATAGAGGGCGCTCTGCATCTCCGCCGCCGCTGGTGCGTAGGCCGCGCCCGCACTGGCGGCGAACGACGACACTCGCTGTCGCTGCTCAGAGGAGATGCGGCGAGCCTCTTCGGCGTCGCCTCGCGCCACGGCGGCGCTCGCCTGCTCGAGGGCGAGAGCGGTGCGTACCTCTTCCGCTTTGGAGGCGACGTTGAGATCTCGCGAGGCGTGTACCGCGTCCTCGTCACGGGTGAAGCTGGCGACGAGGGGACGGGAGACGCGGCGCGCGCGACCCGCGAGAGCGTCGTGATAGCTCACAGTGACCTCGATGAGCTCGTGGGCCGTACCCGTTTCGGACCCCGGCACCCGCAGGCGCACGAGGATCTCCGAGCGCTTGCCGCCATATACGTCACCCACGGGGATGGCCACCGACTCTTTGCCGCGGGAGACGTTCCAGCCGTAGACATCGACTATCTCGACGCCATCCTTCATCGCCACCGTCACCACCGCCTCTTTCGCCACCACCGAGGCGAGCGTGTTGAGCTCCTTCGTGAAGATATTGACCATCTGCGAAGGAGACTCGACGAACCAGTAGTTGCCGAGGCCCGCATCCGCGAGGCGGGCCATGAGGTCTTCGTTATAGTCGCGGCCGATACCAAGGGTGGTGGTGTGAACGCCACGACGTGCGAGCCCAGCAACGATCTCTTTGAGGCCGCCCTCGGAGTCAGGTTGCCCATCACTCAAGAGCAGGACGCGATTCACCCGACCCTCCCCAAAGAGGGCGACCGCACGCTCTTCGGCTTTGCGCAAGCCTGACACCATGTCGGTGCCACCATTGGCGCGCAGCGAGAGGATCGCGCGTCGTGCGTCGGTCAGGGAGTCTTTGCCAACGACGAGTCTTGGGACAAGTACCTCGGCACCACTGGAGAAGGCGATGACGCTGGCGATGTCGCCAGGCGACAGCTGCTCAAGCACCTGTAGCGCTGACTCTCTCGCGCTCTCGATCTTGTCGCCGCTCATGGAGCCAGACTGGTCGATGACCACCGTGACCGACAGAGGAAGTCGTTGCTCGCGTGACGGAGCGTCCAATCCCTCGAGCACAACGCGGGCGTAGGTCTCGAGCGCATGACCG